>NZ_JBOZRT010000143.1:0-62755 GCF_050789165.1 Azospirillum sp. | reverse complement strand
TGAAGCCGCCCGAAAGGCGGGCGCGCCTCGGCGCGCGCCTTGACAGGGAGCACCCACGGTTCACTCCCTCCTTCGGAAAAAGACGGTTGCTACAGCCACTCCCCCAGAATCCTGAGGAACGGCCGTCCCTCCTGGATCAGCGCCACCGTCTCGTGCATCAAATCCTCCGCCGTCACCGCGCCCGCGTGCCGGGTCTCCGAGACCAGCAGGATCTTCTGGTCCTGCACGACGAATCGGGCGCGCTCCAGCGTCGGCATGGCGCGCAGTGTGGCCAGCAGCCTGCGGCGGCGCTCCGGCGCCTGGGCGGTGTAGGGGATGTGGCCGACCTCCGCCCAGATCTGGCAGACGGCGCCATCGCCGTCCGGGCTGACCGCGGCGTGGAAGGGCAGGCCGTCGGCGAAGAAGTTCAGCTTCACCGGCTGCGGCGGGCGGATCGACGGCACGCCGTCGGCCGTCATGGTCACGGCGTTGAGGCCGAGCGGCAGCGCGCCCTCGGCGACCTGGGCCAGGGCGCGCAGGGTGTCGAGGCGGGCGGCGGCGGGAACAGTCATGGGGCGGGACGCATTCCTACGGCGGCGGAGACCGAAGCTTCGCGGCATGCCGCTAAAATTCTGTAAAGGGCGGGGTGCTGCGACTATCATGCGCCGCTTCACGTCAAAGGACATGTGACCGGCGATGACCGCCATCGACACCGTACTCGTTCCCATCCACCGCGCCGGCTGGCCGTTCATCGCGATCTTCGCGGTGGTCTCGGCCGTCCTCGGCCTCGCCGTCGCGGCGCCGCTGGGCTGGATCGGCCTCGTGCTGACCGCCTGGTGCGTCTACTTCTTCCGCGACCCCGAGCGCGTGACGCCGTCCCGCCCGGGCCTGCTGGTCAGCCCGGCCGACGGCCGCGTTACCATGATCGTGCCGGCCGTCCCGCCGCCCGAGCTGGGCATGGGGCCGGAGCCGCGCACCCGCATCTCGATCTTCCTCAACGTCTTCAACGTGCACGTCAACCGCGTGCCGGCCGACGGTGAGGTGGTGGCGGCCGAGTACCACCCCGGCGCCTTCCTCAACGCGGCGCTCGACAAGGCCAGCTCCGAGAACGAGCGCATGGCGATTCGCCATCGCCTGCCGGACGGGCGGGAGATCGCCTACGTGCAGATCGCCGGCTTGGTGGCGCGCCGCATCATCTGCCACCTGAAGCCCAAGCAGACGGTGAAGGCGGGCGAGCGCTTCGGCCTGATCCGCTTCGGCAGTCGCACCGACATCTACCTGCCGGACGGCGTGGCGCCGCTGGTCTGCGTCGGGCAGCTGGCGATCGGCGGCGAGACGGTGCTGGCCGACCTGGAGTCGAGCGAGCCGCAGCGGGCGGGGGAGATCCGCCGATGAAACGGCCGCCCGTCTTCAAGCCGGGCGCCTTCAAGCCCGGGGTGTTCCGCAAGCGGCACCCGCGCCGGGTGCACCCGCGGCTCAAGGGGCTGTCGATCAACCACCTGCTGCCCAACGTGCTGACCGTGCTGGCGCTGTGCGCCGGCCTGACGGCGATCCGCTTCGCCATCGACGGGCAGTGGCGCCCGGCGGTGGTGTCGGTGGTGACCGCCGCCATCCTCGACGCGCTGGACGGCCGCATCGCCCGCCTGCTGAACGGCCAGAGCAAGTTCGGCGCCGAGCTGGACAGCCTGTCCGACGTGGTCAGCTTCGGCGTCGCGCCGGCCATCATGATGTACCTGTGGGCGCTGGGCTCGGCCGGCAGCTTCGGCTGGATCGCGGCGCTGGCCTACGCGGTGTGCATGGCGCTGCGGCTGGCCCGCTTCAACTCGCGCCTCGGCGCGCCGGACCTGCCGCCGTGGGCCTTCAACTACTTCACCGGCGTCCCCGCGCCGGCCGGGGCGGGGCTGGTGCTGCTGCCCATGGTCGCCGGCTTCGAGGTGGACCCGTCGCTGGTCAGCCATCCGTTGCTGGTGGTGCCGTGGACGCTGGCGATGGCGCTGCTGCTGGTGTCGACGCTGCCGACCTTCTCCGGCAAGGGCATGCGGGTGCCGACCAACTACGTGGTGCCGGCGCTGGTCGGCGTCGGCCTGCTCGCCGCCTTCCTGGTGGCGCAGCCCTGGTGGACGCTGATCCTGCTCGGCGTCGTCTACGTGGCGCTGATCCCGGTGTCGCTGCGCCAGTTCCGCAAGCTGCAGCGCGCCGCCGCCGACATCCAGGCGCCGGCCGAGGGCGAAGCCCCCGTGGCCGAGGCGGTGGCGGAGGAGGAGAAGAAGGGCGGGGTGGTCTGATCCGCAGGCTCCGGAATGTCCGTATCGGGGACAACAGCCACACGGATTTCGCGGATTGAGGCACGGATTACACGGATTTTCTTTGTCTTGCAGCGTACTGCGCTTACCCGGCAAGCCGTTGCCGAGGCACGAATAAAGGATCCGTGTAATCCGTGCCGAAATCCGTGCAATCCGTGTGAACCTGTTGCCCCCACCTCGGATCTTCAGCCGACCGCCCGCTCCGCCGTCAGCACGTGGCCGACCAGCGGGATCGCCCGCAGGCAGTTGGCCACGTGGTCGGACTCGGCGCGCACCATGCCGACCACCTCGACGCTGATGTCGAGCAGGCCGGCCTCCGGCAGCAGCTCGCTGCGCAGGGCGGTGGGCACCAGGCCGCGCTTGGCGAACAGCTCCAGCACGCGCGGCAGCGAGCCGGGGTCGGCGTCGGCGCGCACGGCGAAGGTCACGCAGCGCCCCGGATCGGTGGCGCGGGTCTCGGCGGGGGCGGGCAGGACGGAAAGGGTCTGAACGGCCGACATGGTACGGGCTTTCCCTGGACGGTCTTCGATTCGGTGCGGCGGATGGTTCCCGGCCCTCAGAGGAGGACCGGGCCGCTAATTCGAAGAGTCCGGGACAGCGGCAGGGCGTTCATGCCCGTGACCCTAGCCGCGATTATCCGTCCGGTCAACCGACGCGGAACGGGCTGGCGCGCGGCCCTGCTCTGCGCTACTCGGTAAGGGGCACGCACGAGGCCGCCATCATGACCGCCGAGATCCTGATCCGCCCCGCCGAACCCGACGACGCCCCCGCGGTGGCACCGCTGATGGTCGAGGCCGGCGGCGGCATCTACCAGTTCCTGCTCGACGGCGTGGTGCCGGGCATCCCGGTGGCCGACATGCTGATGCCGGGGCTGGCGGCGCGCGAGGGCTCGTTCTCGCACCGGCACTGCGCGGTGGCGCTGGACGGCGGCGCCGTGGTCGGCACCGCGCACGCCTATCCGGCCGACTGGATGCGCAGCGTCGACCGCAGCTACCTGCCGCCCGAGCGGCTGGCGCACATCGCCACCTTCGACGCGGCGCAGGACTGGGGCAGCTACTTCCTGTCCGCCCTGGCGGTGGCGTCGCCGTGGCGGCGGCGGGGCATCGCCGGCCGGCTGCTCGACTGGGTCGAGGGGCGCGCGCGCAGCGGCGGCTTCGACCGCATCACGCTGCACGTCTGGGCCGACAACGCTCCGGCCCGCAGCCTCTACGCCCGGCACGGCTACATCGAGGTGGAGGTGGCGGCGATCCCCTGGCACGAGCGCCTGCCGCACGAGGGTGGCAGCGTCCTGCTGCGCAAGCGGCTGTAGGGCGGTCCGGGCCGGGCAACAAGGCTATGACCTGTCCGTTCGTGGGGGTTGGGTCTTCCCATTGTCGTAATGACGGGTGACCGTGTTCTGCTACCTTCACGCAACCCACGGAAGTCAAGGCGTTTGCCCCCGATCATGCCCCACCGACGGTCCGCACGCGACCTCTGGATCCTGCTGCTGTTCTCCTTCACGGTGCCGCTGCTGCTGCTCGCCGTGGTGGCGTGGCGGGACTACAACAAGGGCTTCGCCGAGGCGGAGCGGCACGTCGACCGCTCCAACTCCGTGGTCTACGAGCACACGTTGCGTCTGTTCGAGACCTACGCCTTCGTGCTGGACGAGATCGACCAGTACATCGCCGGCCGCCCGTGGCCGGAGATCGCCGCCACGCCGGAGGTGCACCGCTACCTGGAGCGGGTCGAGCACGCCTTCCCGCAGGTCGGCAGCCTGTGGCTCGCCGATGCCTCCGGACGGATCGCCGGCAGCAGCCGCTTCTTCCCGGTGCCGGTCTCCGACGTCTCCGACCGCGACTACCACCTCACGCTCAAGAGCGGTGAGACGCGCTTCATCAGCGCCACCTATCCCGGCCGCACCACCGGCAAGCTGGCGTTCAACGTGGCGCGCAGCCGCTCGGCGCCGGAGGGGGCCTACGACGGCAGCATCCTCGCCTCGGTCTACGTCGCCGAGTTCACCGAGTTCTTCGCGCAGGTGGTGCCCACCGCCGGCGACGCGGTGTCGCTGGTGCGCGCCGACGGCACCATGCTGGCGCGTTTCCCGGGGCCGCCGGCGGCCATCAGGCTCTTGCCCGACAGCGGCTTCATGCGCGCCGTCGCCGCCGCTCCGAGCGGCGGCATGTTCCGGACGTCGTCGCAGGGCGACGGGGTGGAGCGGCTGTACGCCTACCGCAAGGTCGGCGACTTTCCGGTGTACGTGCTGTACGGCCGGTCGACCAGCTGGATCCTGGCGGAGTGGCGCGCGCAGGTGCTGTTCTACGCGCTGTTCGCGGTGCCCTCGGCGCTGCTGCTGGCGCTGGTGTCGTGGCTGGTGGTGCGCAAGGCGCGCGCCGAGCGCGCCGCGCTCGCCCGCGTCGCCGCCGAGGTGGAGCGCCGCCAGCACGCCGAGGCCATCCTGCAGAAGATCCAGCGCCTGGAGATGCTGGGCCAGATCGCCGGCGGCATCGCGCACGACTTCAACAACCTGCTGATGGTGATCACCAGCAACCTCTACCTCGCGCAGTCGCGCGGCGGCGAGCCCGGCCCGGCGGCGCCCTTCATCGACACCGCCATGCAGGCCGCCTACCGCGGCGGCCAGCTGACGCAGCAGCTCCTCACCTTCTCGCGCCAGCACACGGTCAAGCCGGAGGTGTTCGACGTCAACGTCGCGCTGGGGCCGATGGTGGACGGCATGCTGAAGCGCTCGCTGCGCGGCGACATCGCCATCGACACCGACCTGGTGTCCGGCCTGTGGCCGGTGAAGGTGGACCGCGCGCAGATGGAGCTGGCGGTGCTCAACCTTGCGGTCAACGCCCGCGACGCCATGCCGGAGGGCGGCCGGCTGACCGTGCGCACCCGCAACGTGACGCTCGACGGCCGGGGGCCGGGGGGCTTGAGCGGCGACTTCGTGGCGCTCACCCTGGCCGACACCGGCTGCGGCATCCCGCGGGACATCCAGGACCGCGTCTTCGACCCGTTCTTCACCACCAAGGAGGTCGGCAAGGGCACCGGCCTGGGCCTCAGCCAGGTCTACGGCTTCGCCACCCAGGCCGGCGGCACGGTGGGGCTGGACAGCCGGCCGGGGGAGGGGACCGCCATCACCCTCTACCTGCCGCGCAGCGGCGAGGGAGCGGCCCAGGCCGCCGCCGCACCGGCGCAGCACCCGCAGCCGGCCGGCGGCGCCATCCTGCTGGTCGAGGACAGCCCGGAGATCGGCCGCACCGCCACCACGCTGCTGGAGGGCTTCGGCTACAGCGTGATGTACGCCGAGAACGCCGACCGCGCGCTGGAGGCGCTGGGCGACGACACGCGTTTCGACCTGGTGTTCTCCGACATCGTGATGCCCGGCAGCATGAACGGCCTCGACCTCGCGCGGCGGGTGCGCGAGCGCTTCCCGTCGATGCCGGTGCTGCTGACCACCGGCTATTCCAACGCCGCCAGCACCGCCGAGAAGGAGGGCTTCCGCCTGTTGCAGAAGCCCTACCGTCCGGAAGTCCTGGCGGAGGCGGTGCGCGATCTGCTGAACGAGGGCGCCGGCGCGTAAAAGGTCCCGCGAAGGCCACACCGCCCGCCCGCGCCGCCGCCCTAGGCTGGCGGCATGCACGCCTATCGCTCCCTCACCACGCAACGCCTTCTCGACGTGGACGCGCGTCTGGCCTCCATGGTTCGCACCCGCGCGGTCGTGGAGCGGCGGCTCGTCGGCGAGGTGCGCGCCCTGCGCCTCGTGCTCGTCCTGTGGGCGCTGACGCTGGCCGGGGTCGCCGGCTGGGTCGCCGGCTGAGGCCTATTCGGCGGCGGTGACGCCGTCCGGCAGGTGCCGGCGCAGATACGCCGCCAGCTGCTGCAGTTCCGCCCCGCGCGGGCTGCCCTTGCGCCACGCCAGGCCGATGCGCCGGGTCGGCCGCGGCTCGGCGAAGGGGCGGGTCTCGACGCCCTCCGGCGCCCGCGCGCGGGCCAGCTCCGGCAGCAGCGTGACGCCGATGCGGCCGGCCACCATCTCGCACAGCGTGGCCAGCGAGGTGCCGGAAAAGCCGTCGCGGTCCGGCCCGCCGGTCCGGCGGCACACCGCCAGCGCCTGGTCGCGGAAGCAGTGCCCCTCCTCCAGCAGAAGCAGCCGTTCGCCGCCCAGGTCGCGCTCGGTCAGCACCGGGCGCGCCGCCAGGGGGTGGCCGGCGGGCAGGGCGACGGCGAAGGGCTCGTCGAACACCGCGGCGTGCTCCAGCCCCGGCTCGTCCACCGGCAGCGCCAGCAGCACCGCGTCCAGCGCCCCGGCCTTCAGCGAGTCGAGCAGCCGCCCGGTCAGGTCCTCGCGCAGGAACAGCTTCAGGTCCGGGTGGTCGCGGCGGAGATCGGGCAGCACCCGCGGCAGGTAGTAGGGTGCCAGCGTCGGGATCGCCCCCAGCCGCAACTCGCCGCCCAACGGCGCCGCGGCGCTGCGTGCGGCCGCCGCGAGGTCGCTCATCTCGCCCAGGATCCGGCGTGCCCGCGCCACCGCGTCGCGCCCGGCCGGGGTGAGCAGCACGCGGCGCTGCGTGCGCTCGACCAGCTGCACGCCGAGCACGTCCTCCAGCTGCTGGATCTGCGCCGACAGGCTGGGCTGGCTGACGTGGCAGCGCTCGGCGGCACGGCCGAAGTGCAGCGTGTCGGCGACGGATACCAGGTAGCGCAGCTGGCGCAGCGTCACGGCTTCGATCATCGCTGCTTCCTATCACACCGGTCGGAAAAGACAATTGGACCGGTCCCGTCCCGGCCGGCATCGTTGGCGCACGGCAATCGCCGCGTCAGGCCGTCCGCTCCCCGCACGACGGCCTGCGGAAGGACGGACGGGCGCAGAATCCCCCCACCCCCGCGCCCGTCCGCACCCCCCGGCCTTGAGCGTTATCGCTCAAGTGTGATATCCATCGCTCATGAAGATGGTCACGCCCGAACAGATCCGCGCCGCCCGCGCGCTGCTCCGCCTCGAGCAGCGGGAGTTGGCGGCGCGTGCGCACGTCTCCGTCGCCACGCTGCGCCGGCTGGAGTCCGAGCATGGGATGTCGGCGGTCACCCCCTCGACCTTCGCCCAGGTTCGCGCGGCGCTGGAGGAGGCGGGCGTGGAGTTCATCTACGGCGGCGTCCGGCACCTGAAGAAGCGGAGCCCGGAGGAGGTGGCGGAGCGGCTGCGCTCCATCCGGGAAGCGGTCGACGAATTCAACAGGAAGTATCCGGTGGTCAATCCCGATTTCTCGGAAGACGACCTGTATGATGAGAACGGGCTGCCGGCGTGATTGTCATTGATACCTCAGCCCTGATCGCCATTCTGAGGGCAGAACCCGAAAAGGCGCACTTCGAACAGGTCATAGCCAATGCGAATGGCCGGCTCGTCTGTGCCGTGAGCGTGTTCGAAGCGGCTATGGTGACCATCGGGCGCAGTGCGACTGATACTGGCGACGGCCTTGATGCCGTTCTCGAGGCCATGGGCGTCGAGATCGCCCCCTTCGACGCCGATCTCGCCGCCATCGCCCGCGACGCCTTCATCCGCTTCGGCAAGGGCAGCCACCCCGCCGGCCTGAACATGGGCGACTGCGCCTCCTACGCGCTGGCCAAATCGTTGGACCTGCCGCTGCTGTTCAAGGGCGACGACTTCTCCCGCACCGACGTCACGCCGGCCCTCGCCTGAGGCCCTCGGGAACCCGCACCCATCGGGTTTGTTGCTCCTTCGCCGGACAAGCGGAGATTGGCATGACCGAGTGGCTGGTCGATGTGATGCACTCGATGGGGTACGTGGGGATCTTCCTGCTCCTGGTGCTGGCCCGCGTCGTGCCGCCGGTTCCGGCCGAGACGGTGATCCCGCTGGCCGGCCTGGGCGCCGCCACCGGCGAGTACAACCTGTTCGCCGTGGCGCTGGCCGGCGGGCTGGGCTCGGTGGCCGGGCAGCTGGTCTGGTACCTGCCCAGCCGGCTGATGCCGGCCGACAGGTTCGAGCGCTTCCTCAAGCGCTACGGCCACTGGCTGACCGTGCGGCCGAAGCAGGTGAAGCGCGCCACCGCGTGGTTCGCCAAGCGCGGCGACCTCGCCGTGCTGTTCTGCCAGCCCATCCCGGGCCTGCGCACGCTGATCTCCATCCCCGCCGGCGCCTGCAACATGCCGGTGTGGCGCTACGGCCTGGCCTCGGGCGTCGGGTCGGTCGCGTGGACCTTCGTGCTGGCGTGGAGCGGCTACATGCTGTCCACCTGGCCGCGCATCACCGACCTGGTGGGGTGGTTCACCATCGGCCTGGTGGTCCTGCTGGTCGGGATCTACGTGGTCCGGCTGGCGATGCACTTCCATGCGCTGCGCGGCGGCCGCCTGGGCGAGGAGATCTTCACCACCCAGCCGACCCAATGCCGGTGAACGCCGTCCCCAGCGCCCACAGGCCGAAGCACGCCAGTCCCACCCCGGTGCAGTGGTTGAGCACCGTCAGCCCGTGATCGGTGATGCGGTGGCGCACCGCCGCCACGCCGGACGACAGCGCCAGCCACCAGCTGCTCGCCCCCAGGAACACGCCCAGAACCATGGTGGCGGCGTCGAACTTGCCGAGGTTGGCGCCCAGCCCGAATCCGGCGAACACCGCGATGAAGGCCAGGATGGTCGCCGGGTTGGTCAGCGTCAGCGACAGCCCGGTGATGAAGCCGGCGATGGCGGTGCGGCTGTCCGGCACCTTGGAGACCTCCTGCTCCTCCGCCGACGGCTGCTGGCGGAAGGTGCGCACGGCCACGGCCAGCATGAAGACGCCGCCGACGATGCGGAACCAGAACTGGTGCCCCTCCAGGAAGGCCAGCGCCGCCGACACGCCGAACGCAGCGATGCCGCCGTAGATGGTGTCGGCCACCGCCGCCCCCATGCCGGTGGAGAAGCCCATGAAGACGCCGTGCTGGATGGTGCGGCGGATGCACAGCAGGCCGATGGGGCCGACGGGCGCTGCGATGGCGATGCCCAGCACGTATCCCTGCACCAGCACCACCAGCAGTTCCTGGACCACCAACGTCCTCCCCGAGGCTACAGGGTCCGCGCGGGCGGAACCGTGCCCGCGTGATATCCGCCCGATGGGGGCGAGTCAACCAACCGCGGTCACGCGCCCCCTGTCCCGGCGCCTCGGCCGCCGCTATTCTCTTCCTCAAACCGAGGAGGAACGGTTGTCATGACGCGGTTCACGCTGACGCTGGCGGCGCTGCTCGCCTGGATCCCCGCCGCCGCCGCGCAGGAGTTCGCGCCGGCCGTCGTCTACGACATGGGGGGCAAGTTCGACAAATCCTTCAACGAGGCGGCCTATGTCGGCGCCGAAAAGTTCAGGAAGGACACCGGCGTCGCCTACCGCGACTTCGAGGTGACCAACGAGGCGCAGCGCGAGCAGGCCCTGCGCACCATGGCGCGGCGCGGCGCGACCGTCGTGGTCGGCCTCGGCTTCGCCCAGGCGGCCCCCATGGAAAAGGTCGCGCGCGAGTTCCCCAACACCAAGTTCTGCCTGATCGACGAGAAGCTCGACGCCCCCAACGTGCAGTCCGTCACCTTCAAGGAGGAGGAGGGCTCGTTCCTCGTCGGCCTGCTGGCGGCGATGGCCTCGAAGACCGGCAAGGTCGGCTTCGTCGGCGGCATGGACGTGCCGCTGATCCGCAACTTCCTCACCGGCTACGAGCAGGGGGTGAGGCACGCCAACGCCAAGGCGGAGGTGTTCGTCAACATGACCGGCACCACGCCCGCCGCCTGGAACGACCCGACGCGCGGCGCCGAGCTGGCCAGGAGCCAGTTCGGCCGCGGCGCCGACGTGGTCTACGCCGCCGCTGGCGCCACCGGCCTGGGCGTGCTGCAGGCTGCCGCCGACGCCGGCAAGCTGGGCGTCGGCGTGGACTCCAACCAGAACCACCTGCATCCGGGCAAGGTGCTGACCTCCATGGTCAAGCGCGTGGACGGCGCGGTCTACGCCTGCTTCAAGGACGCCCGCGAGGGCACCTGGAAGCCGGGGCACCGCGTGCTCGGCCTCAAGGAGGACGGCGTGGCCTGGGCGCTCGACGACCACAACCGGGCGCTGATCACGCCGGAGATGCAGAAGGCGGTGGACGAGGCGCGGGCGCAGATCGTCGCCGGTTCGCTGGCCGTGAAGCCGTACAAGCCGTGATGCCGTTCGCCCCCTCCCTGACCCTCCCCCTCTTCGAGGTGGAGGGAACTCCGCCGTTGCGTCGGCAGCCCCCTCTCCCGCAAAGCTCTCGCGCAAGCTTCGCTTGCGCTGACGCGACAGGCGGATCTTCCGGATCCGCCGAGAGCGGGGGAGGGATGGGGAGGGGGCATCGCGCGTGACCGCCCCCGCCCTCGAAGTCCTCTCCATCGACAAATGGTTCGGCGCCAACCACGCCAACCGCGCGGTGTCGTTCGCGGTGGCGAAGGGGACGATCCACGGCATCGTCGGCGAGAACGGCGCCGGCAAGTCCACCATCATGAACATCGTCTACGGCACGCTGGCGCCCGACGCCGGCACGGTGCGCCTGGACGGCCGCGACGCCCGGCTGTCCAGCCCGCACGACGCCATCGCGCTGGGCGTCGGCATGGTGCACCAGCACTTCATGCTGGTGGAGCCCTTCACCGCGCTGGAGAACGTGCTGCTGGGCTTCGAGGGCGGCGCCACGCTCGCCCCCGGTCTTCGCCGCGCCCGCGCCGGGCTGGAGCGGCTGGCCCGCGAGTACGGCCTGGAGGTCGACCTCGACCGCCCGGTCGGCGAACTGCCGGTGGGGGCGCAGCAGCGCGTCGAGATCCTCAAGGCGCTGCACCGCGGCGCCGACCTGCTGATCCTCGACGAGCCGACCGGCGTGCTGACCCCGCAGGAGACCGCGCACCTCTTCCGCATCCTGCGGGCGCTGGCGGCGCAGGGCAAGACGGTGGTGATCATCACCCACAAGCTGCGCGAGATCATGGAGCTGACCGACGCGGTCACCGTGATGCGCCGCGGTGCGGTGGTCGCCACGCTCCCGACCTCCGAAACCGACGCCGCCGGCCTCGCCGAACGGATGGTCGGCCGCCCGGTGCTGCTGCGCGTCGACAAGCCTCCCGCCACCCCCGGCGCGCCGGTGCTGGAGGTCTCCGGCCTGCGCGTCGGCGGCGCGGTCAAGGGCGTGGACCTCGCCGTCCGCGCCGGCGAGATCGTCGGCATCGCCGGCGTCTCCGGCAACGGCCAGTCGGAGCTGCTGGAGGCGCTGGCCGGCACCCGCCCGTTCGAGGGCCGCGTGCGCCTGTCCGGCCGCGGCCTCGGCCACGTGCCGGAGGACCGCCAGAAGGTCGGCCTCGTCACCGGCTTCGCCGCCTACGAGAACGCCGTGCTCGGCCAGCAGTCCGACCCGGCGCTCACCCGCCGCGGCCTGTTCGACTGGCGCGAGGCCCGCGCCCGCTGTGTGCGCGCCATGGCCGCCTACGACATCCGCCCCGCCGACCCGGAGCTGCGCACCGCGGGCTTCTCCGGCGGCAACCAGCAGAAGCTGGTGCTGGCCCGCGAGATCGAGGGCGACCCCGACCTGCTGCTGGTCGGCCAGCCGACCCGCGGCGTCGACATCGGCGCCATCGAATTCATCCACCGCCGCCTCGTGGCGCTGCGCGACGCCGGCACGGCGATCCTGCTGGTCTCGGCCGAGCTGGACGAGATCCGCGCACTGTCCGACCGCGTCCTGGTGATGTGCGCCGGCCGCATCGTCGGCGAGGTGCCGCCCGACACCGACGAGCGCACGCTGGGCCTGATGATGGCGGGGGTTGACCCGAGCGGAGAACCCCACCCCTCCGATCGGTCGGCTTGACGTTTGCGTCACCCGCGACAGCTCCCTTACGGGCAACCGGGAGGCACGCATGCGGGCACTGCGGGAACGGCGGGTGGACCTGACCATCCAGACCAGCGGCTTGGCGGCCAGCATCGTGGCCGGGGCCATCCTGATCACCTGGACGGTCCAGGCCGGCAGCGCCGGGGCCGCGGTGGCCGTGGGGGTGTACGGGGCGTCGCTGGTGGCGATGTTCGCCTGCTCGACGCTGTACGCCGCGGCGACGGCGCCGCGCCGCAAGGCGGTGCTGCGCGTCTTCGACCATTCCGCCATCTTTCTGCTGATCGCCGGCACCTACACGCCGTTCTGCGCGCTGGTGGTCGGCGGCTGGCGCGGCTTCGGCCTGCTCGCGGCGATCTGGCTGGTCGCGGCGGCGGGCATCCTGCTGAAGATCCTGTTCCGCCACCGGCCGGAGGCGGTGACGGTGGCGCTCTACGTGGCGCTGGGCTGGGCTGGGGTGGTGCAGCTCGACGCCGTCATCGAGCGGCTGTCGCCGGGCGCGCTGACGCTGCTGATGGCCGGCGGGGTGATCTACACCGCCGGCGTGCCGGTGCACCTGCGCGACTCGATCCCCTACAACCAGGCTATCTGGCACGGCTGCGTCTTCGCCGCCGCCGCCTGCCACTACGCCGCGGTGGTGCTGGTGCTCTCCGCCGCCTGAGGAGTCCGCCGGCCGCGGCTCGCCGCTTGCCTTGTGCACCGCGGCGGGGCACCTTCCGGAGCGGGGACTTGGCCGTGGGGATGGCATGGTGGGCGAAGCGCGGGGGAGCGGCGGACGGCCGCCCGGCACGGTGCCGGGCTGGGTCGGCCATGCCCTGCTGCCGGGGCTGAACCTCGCCGCCGCGCTGCTGCTCTCCGGCCTCGTGGTCGCCGGCATCGGCGAGAGCCCGCTGGCGGCGCTGAAGGTGCTGGCCTACGGCGCCCTGGGCTATCCCGAGGCGGTCGGCTTCACCCTGTACTACGCCACCAACTTCATCTTCACCGGGCTGGCGGTGGCGGTCGCCTTCCACGCCGGGCTGTTCAACATTGGCGGCGAGGGGCAGGCGACGCTGGGCGGCCTCGGCGCCGGGCTGGTCGGGCTGGCGCTGACCGGCTGGCCGTGGCCGGTGGCGGCGCTGCTGGGCGTCGCCGCGTCGGCGGGGTTCGGCGCCGCCTGGGCGTTCCTGCCCGGCTGGCTGCAGGCGAAGCGCGGCAGCCACATCGTCATCACCACCATCATGTTCAACGTCATCGCCGCCTCGCTGATGACCTGGCTGATGGTCGATGTCCTCATCAAGCCCGGCCAGCAGAGCCCCGAATCGCGCGACTTCGCGCCCGAGACGTGGCTGCCCGCCATGGACGCGATGCTGGCCCCGCTCGGGCTGGCGCTGCCGTCCTCGCCGCTCAACCTGTCCTTCCCCTGGGCGCTGGTCTGCTGCGGGATCGTGTACGTCCTGGTCTGGCACACAAGCTGGGGCTTCGAGCTGCGCGTCGTCGGCCAGAACGAGCGCGCCGCGGTCTACGCCGGCATCCGGCCCGCCCGCATCGTCGTCACGGCGATGCTGCTGTCCGGCGCGCTGGCCGGCTTCGTCGGCCTCAACGAGATCCTCGGCGTGCAGCACCGCCTGCTGCTGAACTTCACCGGCGGCGTCGGCTTCGTCGGCATCGCGGTGGCGCTGATGGGGCGCAACCACCCGGTGGGCATCGTGTTGGCGGCGCTGCTGTTCGGCGCGCTGTACCAGGGCGGCACCGAGCTGTCCTTCGAGTTCCAGACCATCACGCGCGAGCTGGTGGTGGTCATCCAGGGCCTCGTCATCCTGTTCGCCGGCGCGCTGGAGCACCTGTTCCGCCGCCGCGCCGAGGCGCTGTTCCGCAGCCGGGCGGGCGCGGCATGAGCGAGGCCCTGACCCTGCTGCTGCTGCTGATCGATTCCACGGTCCGGCTGGCGACGCCGCTGGTGCTGGCGGCCTTCGCCGGTCTGTACTGCGAGCGCGCCGGGGTGGTGGACGTCGGCCTGGAGGGCAAGATGCTGGCCGGCGCCTTCGCCGCCGCCGCCGCCGCCTACGCCACCGGCAGCCCGTGGCTCGGCCTGCTCGCCGCCGTCGGCGCCGGGATCGCGCTGGCGCTGCTGCACGGCTTCGCCTGCGTGACGCACGCCGGCAACCAGGTGGTGTCCGGCATGGCGATCAACATCCTGGTCGCCGGCCTGGCGCCCACGCTGGCCTACGCGTGGTTCCGCCAGGGCGGGCAGACGCCGCTGCTCCCCGCCTCGGCCCGGCTGCCGGGCGTCCACCTGCCGGTGCCGCTGCTCGACGACCTCAACGTGCTGATCTGGCTGACCGCGGCCGTGGTGGCGTTCACCGCCTGGATGCTCCACCGCACCCGCTTCGGCCTGCGCCTGCGCGCGGTGGGGGAGAATCCGGCCGCGGTGGACAGCGCCGGCCTGTCGGTGGCCCGCCTGCGCTATCAGGCGCTGCTGGTCACCGGGGCGCTGACCGGCATGGCCGGGGCCTACCTGTCGATCGCGCACGGCGCCGGCTTCGTGCGCGACATGTCGGCGGGAAAGGGGTACCTCGCCTTGGCCGCGCTGGTGTTCGGCAAGTGGCGGCCCTGGCCGACGCTGGGCGCCTGCCTGCTGTTCGCCTTCACCGACGCCGTGCAGGTGCGCCTGCAGGGCGTCGCGCTGCCGCTGATCGGCACGATTCCGGTGCAGTTCATCCAGGCGCTGCCGTATGTCCTGACCGTGCTGCTGCTCGCCGGCTTCGTCGGCCGCGCGGTGGCGCCGAAGGCGAGCGGCGTTCCCTATCTGAAGGAGCGGTGATGACTCCACTGAACCGAGGGACCACCCTGTCCGTTCTTCCTCCACTGTCCCCCCTGAAGGACGCCCGCGCATGACCGCCGCCAAGGCCGCCGCCGAGATCCTGGCCCGCGCCCCCGGCGTGCGCCCGCGCGTCGGCATCGTGCTCGGCTCCGGCCTCGGCGGCGTCGCCGACCGGGTCGCGGGCGCCACCGCCGTCCCCTACGCCGAGCTGCCCGGCTTCCCCGTCCCGGCGGTGGAGGGCCACGCCGGCCGCCTCGTGCTCGGCACGCTGGCCGGCTGCCCGGTCGCCGTCATGCAGGGCCGCGTGCACGCCTACGAGGGCAGCGGCTTCGCCGCGCTGAAGACCGCCGTCCGCGCGCTCAAGCTCGCCGGCTGCGAGGCGCTGGTGCTGACCTGCGCCGCCGGCTCGCTGCGGCGCGACGTCGGCCCCGGCCGGCTGATGCTGATATCCGACCACATCAACCTGCTGGGGTCCAACCCGCTGGCCGGCCCGAACGACGACGCCTTCGGCCCGCGCTTTCCCAGCCTGACCGACGCCTGGGACCCCGCTCTCCGGGCCCGCCTCAAGGCCCGCGCCGCCGATCTCGGCATCCCGCTCGCCGAGGGAGTCTACGCCGCCTGCCTCGGCCCCAGCTTCGAGACGCCGGCCGAGGTGCGGATGTTGTCGGTCCTGGGGGCGGACGCCGTGGGCATGTCCACGGTTCCGGAGTGCATCGTGGCGCGGCATTGCGGGCTGCGGGTCGCCGGGGTGGCGGTGATCACCAACCTCGGCGTGGGCTTGAGCGACGAGCCGGTGGACCACGACCACACATTGCGCAACGCCGCATCCGCTGCGGCCGACCTGGAGCGGCTGTTGACGGCTTTTCTTGCCGATTTTTCGTCTAGGGGATGGACCGCAGGGGACGAGGCCCAGCCATGAAACTGCTTGCCGAATTGCAGCTTGCCGTCGACTCCGCCAAGGAGGCGAAGCCGACTCCCGCCCTGGCGCGCCGCGCCGTGGCGCTCCTCGACCTCACCAGCCTGAACGACGACGACACCGAGAAGTCGGTCGCCGCGCTGTGCAAGCGCGCGGTGACGCCGGCCGGCCCGGTGGCCGCGGTGTGCGTCTGGCCGCGCTTCGTGAAGACCGCGCGCAAGGCGCTGAAGGGCACGCCGGTGAAGGTCGCCACCGTGGTCAACTTCCCGGCGGGCGAGGACGACGGCGCCACCGTCGCCGCCGACACCCGCGCCGCGCTGAAGGCCGGGGCGGACGAGATCGACGTGGTGCTGCCCTACCGCTCCTTCATCGAGGGCGCGCGCACGATGCCGAACAAGATCCTGCACGCCTGCCGCGAGGCCTGCGGCGACGGCGTCACCATGAAGGTGATCCTGGAGTCCGGCGCCTTCCCCGACCCCGACCTGCTGGCCTGGGCCGGCCGCGACGCCATCGCCGCGGGGGCGGACTTCCTCAAGACCTCCACCGGCAAGACCAACCCGGCGGCGACGCTGGAAGCGGCGGCGCTGATGCTGCACACCATCGGGCAGACGGGGCGCCCGGTGGGCTTCAAGGCGGCCGGCGGCATCCGCGACGCCGCGACCGCGGCCACCTACCTGCACCTCGCCGACGCGCTGATGGGCAAGGGCTGGGCGAAGCCCGGCTGCTTCCGCTTCGGCGCGTCGGGCCTGCTCGACTCGCTGCTGGCCGAGTTGGGCGAGGCGCCCGCGGTGGCTCCTGCCGAAGGGTACTGAGCGCCGATGCTGCCGCAGGAGATCATCCGCCGCAAACGCGACGGCTATCCGCTGGACGACACCGAGATCTTCGCCTTCGTGCGGGGGCTCACCGACGGCACGGTCAGCGAGGGGCAGGCCGCCGCCTTCGCCATGGCGGTGTATTTCCGCGGCATGGGCCTGGGTGAGCGGGTGGCGCTGACCCGCGCCATGACGCGCTCCGGCCGGGTGCTCGACTGGAAGCCGCTGGACCTGCCCGGCCCGGTGCTCGACAAGCACTCCACCGGCGGCGTCGGCGACAAGGTCAGCCTGATCCTGGCGCCGGCGGTGGCGGCCTGCGGCGGCTTCGTGCCGATGGTGTCCGGGCGCGGCCTGGGGCACACCGGCGGCACGCTGGACAAGTGCGAGAGCATCCCCGGCTACACCGCCAAGCCCGACGTGGCGACGCTGCAGCGCGTGGTGCGCGAGGTCGGCTGCGCCGTGGTCGGCGCCACCGACGACGTGGCGCCCGCCGACCGCCGGCTCTACGCGGTGCGCGACGTGACGGCGACGGTCGAGTCGCTCGACCTCATCACCGCCTCGATCCTGTCGAAGAAGCTGGCCGCCGGGCTGGACGGGCTGGTGATGGACGTGAAGTGGGGCTCCGGCGCCTTCATGACGACGCTGGACGACGCCGAGGCCCTGGCCGAGAGCATCGTCACCGTGGCGACCGGCGCCGAGCTGGTGGCGCGCGCGCTGCTGACCGACATGAACGAGGTGCTCGGCCGCACCGCCGGCAACGCGCTGGAGGTGCGCGAGGCGCTGGCTTTCCTGCGCGGCGATCCGGTGGATCCGCGCCTGTACGGGGTCACCGCCGAACTGACCGCCGAACTCCTGAAGGTCGGCGACCTCGTGCCCGACGTGGCGGAGGGCCGCCGCCGCTTCGACGCGGCCATCCGCAGCGGCGGCGCCGCCGAGCGCTTCGCCCGCATGGTCCGCGCGCTGGGCGGTCCCGCCGACCTGCTGGAGGCGCCGGACCGGCACCTCGCCACGGCCCCGGTGGTGCGCGCCGTGCCGCCGCCTCGCCGCGGCGTGGTGGCCGCCATCGACACGCGCGCGCTGGGCGTCGCGGTCGTCGCGCTGGGCGGCGGCCGCACCCGCGTGACCGACCCGGTGGACCCGGCGGTCGGCCTGGACGGCGTCGCCGGCCTCGGCGACGCGGTGGACGCCGACCGCCCGCTCGCCGTCGTGCACGCCCGCACCGGCTCCGACGCCGACCGCGCCGCCGCCGCGGTCCAGGCCGCCTTCACCGTCGCCGACACCGCCCCGGAGCGCGGCCCGCTGGTGGCCATGAGGGTCTGACCGGTGTGGAAGGGCCTCAAAGCCCTCTCCCCTCTGGGGAGAGGGTTGGGTGAGGGGGCGCGCGGGGGACCGGAAGCGGACGCCACGCAGGACCCCCTCACCCGGCCCTCCGGGTCACCCTCTCCCCGGAGGGGAGAGGGAAACAACCTCCGCGGCATCGCGCTCATCGTCGTCGCCTTCGCGCTGTTCTCGCTGGTCGATGTGCTGATGAAGCACCTCACGGCCACCTATCCGCTGCCGCAGGCGCTGTTCTTCAACGCCTGCGTCTCGCTGATCCCGATCACCGGCTACGCGCTGGTCCGCGGCGGCCCGCGCATGCTGGCGACCGCGCGGCCGGGCATCCAGATCCTGCGCGGTCTCGTCGGCGCCACCGCCGGGGCCGGGGCGTTCTTCGCCTTCCAGCGCATGCCGATGGCCGACGTCTACGCCATCCTGTTCGCCGCCCCCCTGGTCATCACCGCGCTGGCCCGCCCGCTGCTCGGCGAACCGGTGTGCGCCCGGCGCTGGGCGGCGGTGCTGGCGGGGTTCGCCGGCGTGCTGTTCATGCTGCGCCCGACCGAGGCGGTGGTCGGCGTCGGCGCGCTGGGCGCGCTGCTCAGCGCCGTGTGCTTCGCGCTGTCGGCGGTGATCGTCCGCCGCTACGGCACCAGCGAGACGGCGCCGTCCTGGCCGTTCTACGGCAACCTGCTGGTCAGCGCGCTGCTGGCCCCGGTGCAGCCCTTCGTCTGGGTGACGCCGGCCTTGCCCGACCTGCCGCTGCTGCTGTCGGTGGGGCTGGTCGCCGGCACCGCGCTGCTCTGCCTGATCGCCGCCTTCCGCATGGCGCCGGGGCCGGTGGTGGCGCCATTCCAGTACACGCAGATGCTCTGGGGCGTGCTGTACGGCGCGCTGATCTTCGGCGACGTGCCCGACCCGTCGCTGGCGCTGGGCGCCTGCATCGTCATCGCCAGCGGCCTGTACGTTCTGCGGCGCGAGGCGCGGCCGGCGTGCTAGAGTCGGCCGTCCCTGCGGAGCGCGTCATGACCGGCCTCAAGCTCAACCTCGGCTGCGGCGACACCCGGCTCGCCGGCTACGTTAATGTCGACAAGTACGACACCTTCGCTCCCGACATGGTCGCCGACCTGGAGGCCGTGCCCTGGCCCTGGCCCGACGACAGCGTCGGGGAGATCCAACTCATCCACGTGCTGGAGCATCTGGGCCAGTCCACCGGGACGTTCCTCGGCATCATGACGGAGATGCACCGCGTGTGCCGCCATGGCGCCCGCATCCACATCCGCGTGCCGCACCCGCGCAGCGACGGGTTCCTGGGCGACCCGACGCACGTGCGCCCGATCACGCCGGACGTGCTGTCGCTGTTCTCGCTGGAGGCCAACCGGCTGTTCATGGCGCGGCGCTGGCCGAACACGCGTCTGGCCATGCACCTGGGCGTGGACTTCCGCACGGTGGCGGTGACCTACAAGCTGACCCCGCGCTGGCAGCAGAAGCTGGCGTCGGGCGCGATCACCCACGACGAGCTGGCCGAGGCGGCGGAGACCCACAACAACGTCATCGACGAGATCGCCATCGAGCTGGAGGCGCTCAAGGACGCGGCTTGACAAGCCGGCCCGGCGCCGTACTCTCGCCCGCGAACGGCTGGGGTGCCTGCTCCGTGCGGGGCGGGCTGAGACACTACCCATCGAACCTGATCTGGGTCATGCCAGCGAAGGGAGCCGACCGTCGAGGACCGCGGCCCGCGCGCCGCCCTTCGAGCGGCGATCCCCTCCGGCACGGAGGAGAGGCCATGCGTCGATTTGCGTTTCCCATCCTGTTGAGCCTGCTCGCGGCCGGTGCCGCGCACGCGCAGTCGGTCAACGTGCCCGTCCTGGTGCCGCTGACCGGCTTCCTGTCGCTGGAGGGCACCAGCCAGCGCAACGGCGCGCTGCTGGCCCTCAAGCAGGCGCCGGCCGGGCTGAGCGTCACCGCCGACGTGGTGGACACCGGCACCTCGCCGGAGGCCGCGGTGACCGCGCTGGAGCGCGCCGCCGGCAAGCCGGTGACCGCGGTGGTCGCCTCGATGCTCGGCACGCAGATGCTGGCGATGCTGCCGCTGGCGAAGGACTACGGGCTGCCGCTGGTCACCGTGTCCGGCACCGCGTCGATCACCGAGCAGGGCAACCCCTGGGTCTTCCGCTTCTTCCCCGGCGACGCCGTGACCAAGGCGGCGCACGCCCGCTACGTGGTGGAGGAGCTGGGCAAGCGGCGCCCCGCGGTGATCTACCAGACCACCGCCTACGGCCAGGGCGGCAAGGCGCAGCTGATGGAGCAGTTCCGGGCGCTCGGCGCCACGCCGGTGTTCGAGGAGGGCGTGGACACCTCGGCCAAGGACCTGCTGCCGGTGATCACCAAGGCGCTGGCGGCGAAGCCCGACGTGCTGGTGCTGCACCTGCACTCCGCCCCCACCGCGCTGTTCATCCGCCAGGCGGCGGCGCACGGGGTGGACATTCCCATCGTCGCCGGCTCCGCCATGCACCAGCCGAGCACCGCGGCGCTGCTGGAGCCCGCCGAGCTGAAGGGCGTGTGCGCCGAGACCGCGGCCTCCCCGGTGTCCGGCGGCTCGCCGGAGGTGGAGGCGTTCACCGCCGCCTACCGCAGCGCCTTCAACGCCGAGCCCGACGCCTTCGCGCTCGCCCAGTACGACGGCGTGCGGATGGTGCTGGACGCCGCCGCCAAGGGCGCGCGCACGGCCGGGCAGGTGCGGGACGCGCTGGCCAGGGGCACGCACAAGGGCCTCGCCATGACCTACGCCTCGGACGGCAAGGGCAACATGGCGCACTCGGCGGTGATCGTCTGCTACGACGGCAAGACGCGGGTGCCGGTGCTGGTCAAGCGCTACGACAACCTGACGGGCGTGGTGAAGTGAGGCTGGCGTGTTGCCCCCTCCCTAACCCTCCCCCGCCCTTGGCGGTGGAGGGAACTCCGCCGCTCGGCTCCCTCCACCGCGCAAGCGGGGGAGGGACGGGGAGGGGGCCTGCGGCATGATCCTCCTCCAGCTCACCCTCAACGGCCTCGCGCTCGGCGCCGCCTACGCGCTGGTGGCGCTGGGCTTCGTGCTGGTGCTGAACGCCGCCGGGGCGGTGAACTTTGCGCACGGCGACCTCGTCATGGCCGGCGGCATGCTGGCCGTGGCGCTGGCCCAGCTGATCCCCGCCCCGGGCCTCGCCCTGCTGCCGCTGGTGCTGGTCCTGATGGCCGCCCTCGGCCTGGCCGTCTCGTGGCTCGCCTACCTGCCGCTGCGCGGGCGGCCGCACGTGTCGGTGTTCATCAGCACCATCGCCGTCGGCATCATCCTGCAGAACGGCGCCAACGCCCTGTTCGGCGGCGAGCCGCGCGCCGCCCCGCCGCTGCTGTGGGGCGGCACGGTGGCGCTCGGCCCGCTGGTGGTGTCGGTGCAGTCGCTGGCGATCCTCGCCGTCGCGGCGCTGCTGATCGGCGCGCAGCAGTGGGTGTTCGCCCGCACCCAGCTCGGCCGCCGCCTGCGCGCCACCGCGCAGGACCCGGAGATGGCGCGCGCCTGCGGCATTCCGGTGACCGCGATGATCCTCGCCACCTTCGCGCTGGGCACGGCGTACGCCGGGGCGGCGGGGCTGCTGCTCGCCAACCAGTTCTTCGTGACGCCGACGGCCGGCGGCGACCTGATCCTCAAGGCCTACATCGCGGTGACCATCGGCGGCTGGGGCTCGGTGCCCGGCGCGGTGGTGGGCGCGCTGCTGATCGCGCTGTTCGAGGTCGGCGTCTCGGCGGTGCTGTCCTACCCGGTGGCGCTGGGCGCGCTGTACGCCACGCTGCTGGTCATCCTGGTCGCCCGCCCGCAGGGCCTGTTCGGCGAGGCGGCGCGGCGCCGTGCGTAGCGTCCTCGCCCTCGGCGCCGCCGCCCTGGTTGCGTACGCGCTGCTGTACGCCTCGCCGTACGGCCTGCGCGTGCTGACCGTGGCCGGGGTGTACGCGCTGGCGGCCATCGGCTTCCAGCTGGTGTTCGGGCTGGCCGGCGCGCTCTCATTGGCGCACGGGGCGTTCTTCGGCGTGGGGGCGTACGCCACGGGCATCCTCGGCAGCCAGCTGGGCTGGAGCTTCCCGGCCACCTTCCCGGTCTCCCTGGTCCTGCCGGTGCTGCTGGCGCTGCTGGTCGGGCTGCCGGTGCTGCGGCTGGAATCGCATTACTTCGCCCTGGCGACGCTGGGCATCGCCCAGGTGGTCCTGCTGCTGGCGGTCAACGCGCCGGACCTCACCGGCGGCGCCAACGGGCTGGCCGGCGTGCCGGGCATCGCCGCCTTCGGCATGACCGTGTCGCGCGGCCTGCCGCTGGCCGCCATGGTGTGGGGCGTCGTCGCGCTGGGCGGGCTGCTGGCGTGGCGCCTGGCGCGCGGGCGCTGGGGCCGGGCGCTGACCCTGCTGCGCGACGACCCGCTGGCGGCGGCGACCCTCGGCCTCGACGTCGGCCGGTTGCGGCTGCAGGCCTTCGCGCTCAGCGCGCTCTACGCCGGGGCGGCGGGGGCGCTGGCGGTGCACACGCAGCGCGTGGTGTCGCCGGAGGTGCTGGAGTTCCCGGTCATGGTGTCGATCCTCACCATCGCGGTGGTCGGCGGCCGGGGCCGGGTGGCCGGCGCGGTGCTGGGCGCGCTGCTGCTGATCCACCTGCCGGAGTGGTTCCGCTTCCTGGAGCGCAGCTACCTGATCCTCTACGGCGGCGCGCTGCTGGCCGCCATCGTGCTGGCGCCGCACGGCCTGACCGGCCTGCTGGAGCGCCTGCTGCCGCCGACGCCCCGCCCGCCGCCCGCCCCGCTGCCGCTGCCGGCGCCCGCCGCCGCGCCCGGCCCGGTTCTGCGCGTCGAGGGCCTTACCAAGGCGTTCGGCGGCGTGCGTGCGGTGGACGGCGTCTCCTTCACGCTGGACGCCGCCCGCATCACCGGCCTGATCGGCCCGAACGGCTCCGGCAAGACGACGGTCATCAACCTGCTGAGCGGCCTGGAGCGGCCCGACGCCGGCCGCATCGACCTGCACGGCCGCGCCCTGTCCGGTGCGCGCGCCGACCGCATCGCCCGCGCCGGCATCGCCCGCACCTTCCAGTCCGCCGGCCTGCCGGAGGACTCCACCGTCCTCGCTGCCGTCGCCGCCGCCCGCCTGGAGCGCGACGCCACCATCGTCCTGGCCGAGGCGCACGCGCTGTCGGCGCTGACCCGCCTCGGCGTGGCCGACCGCGCCCTCGATCGCTGCGGCGCCCTGCCGGCCGGCCTGCGCCGCCGGGTCGAGCTGGCCCGCGCGCTGGCCCGCCAGCCGCGCGTCCTGCTGCTCGACGAGCCCGCCGCCGGCCTCACCGACGCCGAGAAGGCGGAGCTGTCCGCCCACCTGCGCGCCGTCGCGGCGGACGGCGTCGCGGTGCTGGTGGTCGAGCACGACATGGGCTTCCTGCTGCCGCTCGCCGACCGCGTGCTCGCCCTCGACCAGGGCCGGGTGCTCTACGACGGCGCCCCCGCCGGCGTGCCGCACGACCCCGCGGTGGTCGAGGCCTACCTGGGAGCGCCGGCATGACCGCCCTGCTGCGCCTCGACTCCGTCACCGCCGGCTACGGCGGCGCCACCGCGCTGGACGGCGTGTCGCTGGCGCTCGCGCCCGGCGAGGCGGTGGCCCTGCTCGGCGCCAACGGGGCGGGCAAGACGACGCTGCTGAAGGCGATCCTCGGTCTGGTGCCCGCCACCGGCCGCGTCGCGTTCGCCGGCGCCGACCTCGCCGGCCTGCCCACCGAGCGCCGCGTCCGCCTCGGCCTCGGCTACGTGCCGGAGGGGCGGCGGGTCTTCGCGGGCATGAGCGTGCGCGACAACCTGGAGGTCGCCAGCTTCGCCCCCGCCGCCCGCCGCCGCGACCTCCTGGAGCGCGTCTTCGCCCTGTTCCCGCAGCTGCGCGTCAAGGCCGCCGACACCGCGTGGCGGCTGTCCGGCGGGCAGCAGCAGATGCTCGCCATCGGCCGGGCGCTGATGGGGGAGCCGCGCCTGCTGCTGCTCGACGAGCCGTCGCTCGGCCTGTCGCCGAAGCTGGCGGCCGAGGTGTTCGCCGCCGTCCGGGCGATCGCCGACGCCGGCACCGCCGTGCTGGTGGCCGAGCAGAGCACGGCCCGCGCGCTGGCCGCCGCCCACCGGGTCGCGCTGCTGCGCCTCGGCACCCTCCTGCACGATGGCCCGGCCGATGCGCTGCCGACGGACGCGCTGAGGGCCGCGTTTCTCGGGGATCCCCTTGCCGACGCCCAAGCGGGTGGCTAGGGTCGCCGCCATGACCGCCAAAGCCCCGCTCCTCGCCGTCCTCGCCGCCCTGCTGGCGGTTCCCGCGCTCGCCCCCGCCGTCGCCAAGGACCCGCCGCGCGCCCCGCTGCCGCAGCGCAAGCCCGGCGCCGCGGCGCCCCCCGCCGAACCGGCCAAGGCGGAGCCGCCGAAGGCCGCCGAGCAGACGTCCGCCGCCCTGGCGTCGCAGGGGGAGTGGCGGGTCGGCCCGGTCAACGCGCTGGACGGCACGTTCGCCTATTGCGTGGCGGAGAACCGCTTCACCAGCGGCCACGGCCTGATCATCGCGCGCAACACGCCGGGCGAGTTGAACATCGCGGTCGCCATCCCCGGCGCCCAACTGCCGCAGGACCAGCGCTGGGACGTCAAGGTGCAGGTGGACGAGGCGGTGCGCGAGAAGGTCGCGGTGGCCATGCAGCCCGACCTGCTGGTGGTCCCGCAGGGCAAGGACGAGGAGCTGTTCGGCCTGCTCCAGCGCGGCCGGCAGCTGACGGTGCTGTCGGCCACGGACCGCGTCGCCTTCCAGCTGAAGGGAACCGGCAAGGCGCTGGCCGACCTGAAGACCTGCGCCGAGAAGGCGGAGCCCGCGCCCACCAAGAAGGCGGCCAAGGACAAGCCGCAAACCCCGTCCAAGACGCCGTTCCCCGACGCGCTCGGCGAGATCCTCGCCCAGGCCGGCCTGCGCGAGGTGGAGCCGGTCAGCTTCACCGACGTGCCGGAGGAGAAGCGCCCGGCCGACTACGCGTGGCGCCTCGGCCGCGTGTTCGGCGGCGTGCGCGAGCGCACGGTGGGCGACGACGCCACCCTGGCGGCGCTGACCGACGAGTACGTGGGCACCCTGAAGGCCAAGTGCCCCGGCAAGGCCAGCGCCACCCTGTCCGCCGCCGAATCCCTGCAGGGCGTGGAGATCCGCACCGGCAGCGTCGATTGCGAGTCGAAGGAGGAGTCGGTGCACGTGGCGCTGACCTTCTACCTGACCGCGTCGCGCCTGTTCACCACCTTCTTCCACGAGGGGCCGGCCGCCGACGCCGCCACCTCCAACAAGGCGCGCGACAACATCACCACGGTGATCCGCCGCCTCGCCGGCGCGCCGCCGCCCCGCCCCTGAGGGCCCCATAGGGGCGCTCCATCCGGGCGAATTGACCGGCCGCCGCGGGACTCCAGATTCCCCGCATGCCGGACACCGCCCGTTCCCTCGACGATGCCCGCGCGGCGCAGGCCGTGTGCGAGGACGCCGCCCCCGCCGCGCCGACGCAGGCGCGCCGCGCCGTGCGCGACAGCGCGCTGGCGCTGGTGGTGCTGGCGGCGCTGCTCGGCGGCGTGGTGGGGTTCGGCGTCGGGCTGCTGCACCAGGCCGTGGTGGTGATCCAGGAATTGGCGTTCGCCCTGCCGCCCGGCACGCACCTCGGCGACCCGCTGGACCTGCCGGCGTGGCGCGTGGTCGCGGTGCCGGCGCTGGGCGGGCTGCTGCTGGGGGTGCTGGTGGCGGTGGTGCGCCGCTTCCGCCGCAACGAGATCGTCGATCCCGTGGAGGCCAACGCCCTGTTCGGCGGCAAGATGTCGCTGATCGACAGCCTGCGCCTGACGCTGGCCACCGTCCTGTCGAACGGGGCCGGCGCGTCGGTGGGGATGGAGGCGGCGTACACCCAGGCGGGGTCCGGCCTCGTCTCCGTCGTCGGGCAGCGGCTGCGCCTGCGCCGCGGCGACCTGCGCACGCTGGTCGGCTGCGGGGCGGCGGCGGCCATCGCCGCGGCCTACGGCGCGCCGCTGGCCGGCGCCTTCTACGCGTTCGAACTGGTGCTGGGCGGCTACACGCTGGCGACGCTGGCGCCCGTCGGCGCGGCGGCGGGTGTGGCGGTTGCGGTCACCACCTGGGTCGCCGGCCCGATCCCGGCCGTCATCGGCGGCCCCGGCGTGGACATCAACGGCTGGGACTACGCGGCCTACGGCGTCGTCGGCTTCCTCGCCGGCTGGCTCAGCATCGCCACCATGCAGCTGGTCACCGTGTCGGAGCGGGCGTTCCGCGCGCTGCCGATCCCCGCGTGGCTGCGTCCGGCGCTGGGCGGCGTGGCGGTCGGCGCGCTGGCGTTGTGGGTGCCGGACGTGCTGGGGGCGGGCCGGGGGGCGGAGCCGCCGGACCTGTCCGTCGGTGTGACCGGGCTGGCGCTGCTGATCGGCGCCAAGATGCTGGCCTCGGCACTGTCGCTGGGGTCGGGGTTCCGGGGCGGGCTGTTCAGCGCCTCGCTGTTCCTCGGCGGGCTGTTCGGCGGGTTGCTGGCGCTGCTGGCGGCCCGGTACGCGCCGGGCCTGGGGCTGGACGCCAAGGCGCTGGTGCTGGTCGCCATGGGCTCGGTCGCCGCGGGCATCGTCGGCGGGCCGGTGACCATGGTGCTGCTGGTGCTGGAGGCGACCAGCGACCTGTGGGCGGCGGCCGGCGTGCTGACCGGCGTGGTGGTGTCGACCACGGTGGTGCGGCAGGCCTTCGGCTACAGCTTCACCACGTGGCGCTTCCACCTGCGCGGCGTGCCGATCCGCGGCGCGCAGGACGTCGGCTGGATGGGCGACCTGCGCGCCGGCCGCCTGATGCGCCGCGACGCCAAGACGGTGCGCGCCGACCTGCCGCTGCCCGACCTCCGCACGCTCTACCCGCTGGGCAGCGCCAAGACGGTGTTCGTGGTGGACGGGGAGGGGCACTATTGCGGCGTGGTCGACATGACGGCGGTGCACGACCCGTCGCGCGACACCGCGCTGGAGGGCGGCACCGCCGCCGACATCGCCGGCCACCGCGAGGCGATCCTGCTGCTCGGCGACGACATCCGCACCACGCTGGCGCGCTTCTGCGAGACCGAGGCCGAGGCGCTGCCGGTGGTCGCCACCACCACCGACCGCCGCGTCCTCGGCTACCTGACGGAGGCCTTCGCGCTGCGCCGCTACAGCCAGGAGCTGGAACGGCTGCGCGGCGAGGAGATGGGCCAGCAGGGGCTGTACGGGCGGGACTGACCGCGCCGCCCGCGGCACCCGTGGCTCAGTGGTGCAGGCCCTGCAGCGCCTTGCGGCAGGAGTCCTCGCAACTGCGGCACTCCTCGGCGCAGATGCGGCAGTGCTCGTGCATCCTGGCGTGCTTCTCGCATTCCTCCGCGCACAGCCGGCAGGCGGTGGCGCAGGCTTCCAGCATGGCGCGGATGACCGCCTCGTTGGAGCCGCTGCGCCGCGTGGCGATGGCGCCGGTGGCGGTGCAGACGTCGGCGCAGTCCATGTTCAGGCGGATGCACTGCACCAGCTCGGCCACCATGCCCTCGCCCAGGCAGGCGTCGGCGCAGGTGGTGCAGGTCTGGGCGCAGTCGTAGCAGTCCTCGATGCAGCGGATCAGCGCGTCGTTGGTCTGGCCGCGGACGTGCGGGTGCGTGCTGATCATGGCGCGGGCGTGCATGGCGGGCCTCTGGTGCTGTGGGTGGGGGAGGGCGCGTATGAGGGCGCCCTGATGCACACCAACAGCGGGGGCGGGGGATGGTTCGGGGTGTGCGCTGGATCGAGCGGCGGCGGTTCTGAGATAGATTCCCGGTATGGCCGGTGTCGATCCCGTCCTGACAGTCCCCCTGGGGCCGAAACGCTCGAACCTCACTTTGCCGCCGGAGGACAGCCCCCGACCGCCATAACGTCATGCTTGTGTGACCGCTACGGCTGTTATGCATTGCACCACACTATTCCAGTCAAATATGCTAACAATCTTGCTGTCGCATCTGCGTTGGGGATAACATGGATTGCTCGAAGAGAATAGAAGAGGCGTTTCGCCACCAAGTTAGTGGGAAAATCCAAGAGGCCATAGCGCTTTATGAAATAGCGCATAAAGGGGGCAATGGAAGCTGGGAGTCTTATTTTAATCTCGGTAGTTGCTACTATCATGTGAAAAATTATCTATCAGCAGCAAAGTGCTATGCTGTTGCTATGGAGCACAAAAAGAACGATGACGTCATAAGAAATAACTTAGCTCACTCTATGATTCAGGCAATTCGTTTGGGGCAACTTCAGCCTTACGAAGGTATTTTTGTTGATGACGCCGCGTCTGCGATAGCTTCCGTCAACTCGTTAGAAGAACAAATAAGAAATTTTGTATTCGACAAAATAACTTGCTCTAAAAAAGAAGTGGTATTTGCGCAAGTTGGCGCCAATGACGGCGTTTCTCACAATCCTATTTGCAGACATGTCTTTAATGGGGGATGGAAAGGAGTGATGATTGAGCCGACGCCGCGCTTATTTGAAATTTTAAAATATAATTATAGAAATACAGATGTCGCATGTTTAAACTTGTGTGTTGGTCAAGAAAGTGGGCGAGTGAAATTTTACGCCGTGAAGCATTCGCCCGACATTAAAAACAATATCGTTTACCAAATAAACTCATTGGACCGTTCTTTTATCATAAAAAATAAACATCTGTTCCCAAGTGACGTAGATATCGACGAACTAATTGAGGAAATACCTGTTGATATGCGCCGACTTGATGATGTCCTGCGGGATTTGGGATTCGCGCACTTAGACATCCTGGTGGTTGATGCGGAAAGTTATGATTACCAGGTGCTTGCGAGTGCATGCCTTGAAAAATACAAACCAGAGGCCATTCTTTATGAAGCAAAAAATCTTTCCGAAAACGATAGGATTTCAGCCGAAGAAATGTTGAAGTCCCTTGACTACTCGATTGTCGAGTTGGAGGCTGATAGCCTTGCTTTAAGATGTGGACTTATGACGCAGAATGAAATCGCCTTTATTTCTAGCGTCGCGGCTCACAGCAAGCGTGAGCTACACAGGGCTTCTGTCATGCAAATATGGAAAGAGGCATCGCTGATGATTTCCGAAAAAGGCTGAATAAAAGCCAAAGCGTAACTACTCACGAGGCTGGTCAGCTGGCGAAGATGGGCTGACCGGCGAGCGCGCGTGAGATGGCCTGATGAGCGGAGAGGCCGTTGAGGCGGCCAGTGCCGATCACGTCACGGAGCGGGTTTGGGCGTGGCCATCAGAAGCAAGCGCGGCAGGAACGGCGGTCGCCGCGGTATCCGACGGATCTGACGGACACGGAGTGGATCCTGATCGAGCCCTGGCTGCCACGCCCGGCCAAGCACGGCCGGCGGCGCAGCGTCGATTTCCGGGAGGTCCTGAACGCCATCCGCTGCCTGGCCCGCACGGGCTGCGGCTGGCGCATGCTGCCCAAGGACTTCCCGCCCTGGCAGACGGTCTACTGGTGGTTCCGCCGTCGGCTGCGGCGCCTGCTGCTCCGCACGATCCTCGATCTCGCCCTCATGCTCGACCGCGAGATCGAAGGCCGGGCGGTCAGCCCGACCGCGGCGATGCCCCAGGGCTCTCACACCTCCACCTTTACCCCCAGCACCTCCGCCGCCGCCTTGACCATGTCCTTGTCCACCGGCGGCGGCGCCACGTTCACGTCCTTCTTCAGCGCCTCGGTCACGATCTCCAGCACCCGGGTCCGCGCGTACCACTTGGCGTTCCCCGCCACCGCGTGCCACGGGGCGTTCTCCCGGGAGGTCTCGTCGAACATGTCCTCGATGGCCTCTTCGTAGTCGCCCCACTTCTCGCGGTTGCGCAGATCCTCGGCGGTCAGCTTCCAGCGCTTGTAGGGGTTGGTCAGGCGCTCCTGGAAGCGCTTCAGCTGCTCGTCGGGCGTGATGTGCAGGAACAGCTTGACGATGCGGGCGCCGTCGTCGGTCAGCATCTTTTCGAAGTCGCGGATCTCGCCGTAGGCGCGCTTCCACTGCTCCTTGTCGGCGAAGCCCTCCACCCGCTCGACCAGCACGCGGCCGTACCAGGAACGGTCGAAGATGGCGAGGCCGCCCGGCGTCGGCAGGCGCTTCCAGAAGCGGTAGAGGTAGTGCCGGCCCTGCTCGTCGGGACGGGGCGCCGAGATCGGCCAGACGTGGAAGCCGCGGGGGTCGAGCGGCTCGGTCAGGCGGCGGATGGCGCCGCCCTTGCCGCCGGCGTCCCAGCCCTCGAACACGATGATGGCGCGGCGCTTCTCGTGCCAGTAGGTCTGCTGGATGTGCAGCAGCTCGGTCTGGAGATCCTTCAGCCGCTTCTCGTAGGTGTCCTTGTCGGCCAGCCGCGCCGCGTCCATGTCGAGCTTCGACAGGCGGATCTTGCCGTTCTTGTTCAGGCCGTTCTTGTTCAGGCCATTCTCGCCCTTGGGCATGCGTGCCACTCCCTCGTGCAACCGGGAACTTCTCCGTGACGCCGGGGTTGAGCGCGACGACACAGGAGCGAGGGGTAACATGGTCGCCGCCGGGCCGCGCATCTACAACCTGTTTCCGACTTTGGCCGGTCCCATGCGGGATTGGGCCGGCCACCTGCCGCGCATCCAGGGCATGGGGTTCGACTGGGTCTACCTGAACCCGATCCATTATCCGGGCTTCTCCGGCTCGCTGTACGCGGTGAAGGACCCGTACCGGCTGCACGACGTGATCCAGGGCGGCTCGCCCGACTCCCCCGACGACCTCGTGCGCGGCTTCGTCCAGCGGGCCCGCGAGCACGGCCTGTCGGTGATGCTCGACCTCGTGGTCAACCACACCTCCAAGGACGCGCTGCTCGCCGGCGAGCACCCGGACTGGTACCGCCGCGAGGCGAACGGCGAGATCTACAGCCCGCGCGCCGTCGATCCGGTGGACCCGCAGCTGGTCACCGTGTGGGGCGACCTCGCCGAGCTGGATTACGGCAACGCGCCGGCCCGCGCCGGCCTGGTCGAGCACTGGAGCCGCTACCTGCGCCACTACACCGGGCTGGGCATCAAGGGCTTCCGCTGCGACGCCGCCTACCAGGTCCCGGCCGAGGTCTGGCGCGCGCTCATCGGCGCCGCCCGCGAGGTCGACCCGGAGGTCAGCTTCTTTGCCGAGACGCTCGGCTGCACCGTGGAGCAGGTGAAGGACCTGTGCGGTGCCGGCTTCGACTTCCTCTACAACTCGGCCAAGTGGTGGGACTTCAAGGCCGACTGGCTGCTGGAGCAGTACGAGATCTACCGCCGCATCGCCCCCACCATCGCCTTCCCGGAGAGCCACGACACCGACCGCCTCGCCGCGGAGGTCGGCAGCCAGGACACCGAGCGGCTCGCCCGCCAGCTCAAGATGCACTACCTGTTTGCGGCGTGCTTCTCGACCGGCGTGATGGTGCCGGTGGGGTACGAGTACGGCTTCACCCGCAAGCTGGACGTGGTGAAGACCCGTCCCGAGGACTGGGAGGACCCGAAGCTCGACCTCACCCACTTCATCGGCGCGGTCAACGCCATGAAGCGCGATACCCCATCGCTCAACGTCGAGGGGCCGCAGTGGCGCGCCACCGCGCCGCACAGCCCGGTGCTGGGGCTGGTGCGCACGGTGAACGGCTCGGCCGAGGGCTGCTCGGTGGTGCTGCTGAATCCCGACGAGACCGGCGCGCACCGCATCGACCCCGGCCCGGTGCTGGCCTCCACCGGCGGCGACTTCGCCGGCTTCGACGACGTGACGCCGGAGGCGCAGGCCAAGCCCTTCGAGCCCGGCACCGACCTCGTCCTCAACCCGCTGGAACTTCGCGTCTTCCGCGGCCGGGCGGAGCAGACCCGGCCCATCGTCGTGCGCGGCCACGACCCCGACGCCGTCGCCCAGGCGCGCATGGACGAGCTGGCGAAGCGCCGCGTCACCATCGAGAACGTCTACCCGGAGATCGACAGCGGCCGCTTCCCGGTGCGCCGCGTCGCCGGCGACGTGATGGAGGTGTGGGCGGACATCTTCACCGACGGCACCTTCGTGCTGGGTGCCGAAGTGCTCTACAAGGCGGTGGACGAGCCGGAATGGCGCGCCGCCCCCATGGCCTTCCACGAGAACGACCGCTGGGTCGGCCGCGTGCCGCTGGTCCGCAACACGCGCTACGTCTACACCATCCAGGCGTGGCGCGACGTGTGGGAGAGCTGGCGCGCCGACTTCAAGAAGAAGCACGACGCCGGCCTCGACGTGTCGCTGGAACTGGTCGAGGGCCGCCGCTTCGTCGAGCAGGCGGCGGCGATGGCGCACGACGAGGGCCGCGCCATGCTGCAGCAGGTCATCGACCGCATGAACGCGCTGCAGGGCGACGAGCTGGTCCACTACGCCCTGTCCGACGGCCCGCGCCACACCATGCGCCACTTCGGCGAGCGGCAGTACCTCTCGCGCTACGGCTGCGAGCTGGAGGTGTGGGTGGACCGCACCCGCGCCCGTTACTCCTCGTGGTTCGAGATCTTCCCGCGCTCCGCCTCGCCGGACCCGAGCCGTCCCGGGACTTTCGACGACGTGATCGACATGCTGCCCATGGTGCGCGACATGGGCTTCGACGTGCTGTACTTCCCGCCGATCCACCCGATCGGGCGCAGCTTCCGCAAGGGCCGGAACAACACCCTCAACCCCGGCCCGGACGATCCCGGCGTGCCCTACGCCATCGGCGCCGACGAGGGCGGGCACGACGCCATCGACCCGATGATCGGCGACTTCGAGGGCTTCCGCCGGCTGGTGGAGGAGGCGCACCACCACGGCCTGGAGATCGCGCTGGACTTCGCCGTGCAGTGCTCCCCCGACCATCCCTGGATCAAGCAGCATCCGGAGTGGTTCTACTGGCGCCCCGACGGCACCATCCGCTACGCCGAGAACCCGCCGAAGAAGTACCAGGACATCGTCAACGTCAGCTTCTACCGCGACTCCTATCCGGGCCTGTGGTACGCGCTGCGCGACGTGGTGCTGTTCTGGTGCGACCAGGGTGTCCGCATCTTCCGCGTCGACAACCCGCACACCAAGCCCTTCCCGTTCTGGGAGTGGCTGATCGCCGAGGTGCGCGACCGCCACCCCGGCGCCATCTTCCTGGCCGAGGCCTTCACCCGGCCGAAGCTGATGCGGCGGCTGGCCAAGATCGGCTACCAGCAGTCCTACAGCTACTTCACCTGGCGCAACACCAAGCAGGAACTGACCGAGTACCTGACGGAACTGACCCAGGGCGAGTCCAAGGAGTACATGCTGCCCAACTTCTTCGCCAACACGCCGGACATCCTTCCCCCCATCCTGGTGCACGGCGGCCGGCCGGCGCACATGATGCGCGCGGTGCTGGCGGCGACGCTGTCGCCCAGCTACGGCCTCTACGGCCCCTACATCGTCTGCGAGGCCGACCCCTATCCGGGCAAGGAGGAATACAACCACTCGGAGAAGTACGAGATCCGCCACTGGAACTACGACGCGCCCGGCAACATCAAGGACTACGTCACCCGGATCAACCGCATCCGCCGCGAGAACCCGGCGCTGCACGAGTTCACCAACCTGAAATTCCACAACGCCTTCGACGACAACGTCCTGCTCTACAGCAAGATGACGCGGGCGAAGGACAACGTGATCCTGGTGGCGGTGAACGTCGATCCGCACAACGGGCACGGCGGCACCATCGAGGTCCCGCTGTGGGAACTCGGCCTGCCCGACGGCGCGCACGTGGAGGTGGAGGACCTGTTCACCGGCCAGCGCTTCCGCTGGATCGGCAAGTTCCAGCACGTCTGGCTCGACCCGCAGCAGAACCCGGCGGCGATCTGGCGCATCCGGCCGCCGGGGGCGTGACCCAGCCGGTCATGTACCATTCCATGGTACGATCCCCGGCGCACCCTTCCGGAGCCACCGATGAGCGACCCGCAGCGCACCCCGCCCCGCATGACCATCGAGGAGTTCCTCGTCTGGGACGACGGAAGCGGCATCAGCTACGAGCTGTTCGAGGGCCGCCCGATCCCGCGCCATGTCGAGTTCGTCAACGGCCGCCCGGTCGCCCAGGCGGCGCCGGCGGCCGAGCACGCGGCCATCGTCGCCAACATAAGTGGCGAACTGCGCAACCGTCTGCGCCCACCGTGCCGGCCGTTCTCCGAAGTCGGCATCGCGGTTTCCGACCGCGACGACACCTGGTATCAGGCGGACATCGCCGTTTTCTGTGCCGAGGGGCGCATTGCCGGGTCGATGCTGCCCAACCCGGTGCTGGTGGTCGAGGGCTCGTCCCCCGGCACGGCCGGGAAGGACGAAGGGCTGAAGCTGACCGACTATTGCGCCATTCCCAGCGTGCAGGCCGTCCTGTTCGTCGCGGTCGACCGCCCCGAGGCGCGGCTCATCCGCCGCGTCGCCGACCATTGGGAGATCGAGTTCCTGCGTGGTCCCGATGCCACGGCGCGCCTGCCATTCCTCGACGTCGAGCTGCCGCTGTCCGAGATTTACCGCGGCGTCGCCTTCGACTGACCCCGCTCCGCGCAACTTCCGTCCTCCCCCCGCGTTGCACAGCTTGCGCTCGGGAGGGAAAGCATGGACGACGCACTGCGCCTGCTGATCGGCAGCGGGCTTGAGAGCAAGGAGATCGGCGTGGCGCAGATGATGCTGCGCGCGGCGATCGTCTACCTGGCGACCGTGCTCATGGTCCGCATGGGCAAGAAGCGGTTCATGGGCAAGACCTCGGCGTTTGACGTGATCCTCGGCATCACGCTGGGGTCGGTGGTCAGCCGCGCGGTGACCGGCAACGCGCCGATGCTGCCGGCGCTGGCGGCGTCGGCGACGCTGGTGGCGCTGCACTGGGCGGTGTCGGCGGTGGCCTGCCGCTGGCACGGCTTCGGCCACCTGTTCAAGGGCGGCACCCGCATGCTGGTGCGCGACGGAACGGTGGACACAGCGCAGATGCGCGCCGCCCACCTGACCGCCCACGACCTGGAGGAAGACCTGCGCCGCAAGGGCCTGACCGACCCCGCCCAGGTCGCCGAAGCGCGCCTGGAGCGCAACGGCGACATCAGCGTCATCCGCGCGAAGCGCGAACCCAGGGTGGTCGAGGTCCGCGTCGCCGACGGCGTGCAGACGGTGCGGGTGGAACTGGGGTAGGGGAGGGACGGGTGCGGGACGGCCCTCCAGGTACTTTTCTCGGCCGTCATCCCCGCGCAGGCGCATAGGCCCTGACTTTGGGCGTCAAGCACGCTGCTGCCCTTGCAAACCTTTCTTTCATCGTCATCCCCGCGAAGGCGGGGATCCATGACTGGCAGAGCGGACCGCATTGGGACTTATGGATCCCCGCCTTCGCGGGGATGACGGTTTGGAGAAATACCCGAACACCGAAAGTGCCTATGGCGTGTGCCCCGGTGCCGACACGTCTGCCCGCCTACTCCGCCACCCGCTCATCCACCATGTGCACCCGGCAGCGCTTGCCGGTCGCCTGCTCGCAGTAGGCCAGCGCCTCGGCCTCGGCTTCGGCCGCGCTGCGGCGGCCGGTGCGCCAGCCGAAGCCGCCGCCCGGCGACACCGCGAAGGCCTTGTGGTCCGGCCCGGCCAGGAACTTGGCGAACGCCTCGCGGCCCTTCTCGTTCAGCGCCGGCGGCGGCCGCGCGGCCACCCGCGCCACCTCCAGCGGCGCGGCGCGCAGCGTCAGCTCCTGCGCCGCCAGGAAGCGGTCGACCAGCGGCGCCCAGATCGGTGTTCCCTCGCGGGTGAACAGCGCGTGGCCGTCCTCGCCGAACGGCGGCGTCATCACCAGGCTGGCCCGCCCGCCGGCGCCGTTGAACGCGGCGGCGAAGCGGCGTGCCAGCTCCGGCGAGAAGTAGTGGTCGTTCTCGGCGTACACCCACAGCATCGGCACCCGCGAGCGCCGGCCGAACGTGGCGAAGGCGTCGACAAGCCGCCCCTCGGTGCACACCTCGCCGTCGCGCGGCGAGCCGCGCCCGCCGGCGAAGCTGATCGCGGCGACCAGCCCCGGCGGCGGGTCGGCGGTCAGCGCCACCGTGGCGTACCCGCCGGCCGAGATGCCGACGCTGATGATCGTCCGCGCGTCCACGTAGGGCAGGCGGGCCGCGGCGCGGATCGCCCCGCGGACGTCGTCGGCGCTGCGCCGGCCGGAGGTGACGTAGTCCGGCGTTCCGCACGGCCCGCTGCTCTCCGCGTAGGGGCCGTCCGACTGGCCGTAGCCGCGCCGCATCACGATCAGCGCCGCCCAGCCGCGCCGGGCGAACTCCTGCGCCTGCGGCAGCGCCCGGTTGGGCGTGCGCTCGCGCCGCTCCTCGGCCTTGCGCGGGGCGCCGTGGTTGAGCACCGCCAGCGGGAACGGCCCCGGCCCGTCCGGGCGCACCATCAGCGCCTCCAGCGACACGGGCACGTCGCCGGCCTTGCCGGGGACCGTGACGGCGAGCCGCAACGGCTCCTGCACCAGCCCCGCCGCCGTGGCACTCCCGGAAACGGTCAAAAACCCGGCGATCAGCAGCAGGGCGAGCAGCGGGCGTGGCGGCATGGCGTCACCGTGGCGGGAGGCGGAAGCGTGATCGTAGCAGGCCGCGCGCCCGCGCGCAGCACGCCCCTCGCCGTACAAGGGTTCCCCGCCCACGCGGGCGACGGTATAGTCCGCCGCCCGCATCAGCCTCGAAGGATCTCCCATGCCCGTTTCCGACCGCACGGCTCCGGCCCCGGTGGCCGTGTTCACGCACGGCGAGCTGATCGGCGACGCGCTGACCAAGATCCCCTTCGTGCGGGCGCTGCGCGGCGTGTTCCCCGACCGCCGCATCGTCTGGATCTGCACCGAGGAGACGCAGCTCGCCACCACCCTGTGGCCGCTGATGGACGGCCTGATCGACGAGGTGCGCGAGAGCACCGGCATCGGCCGCAGCCCGCTGGAGCTGTTGAAGCCCTTTCCGATCCGCGAGCGCTTCTCGGTGGTCATCGACACCCAGGTGGTGGTGTGGCGCACGCTGCTGGCGCGCCGGCTGAAGCACGAGCTGTTCGTCTCGCCCTGCGCCAAGTACCGCTTCTCCGACCGCAAGCCGCCGGCCGGCTACGTCAAGCCGCGCCACGTGGTGGACCGGCTGTTCGACCTGCTGGAGGTGGCGACCGGCCAGCGTCCGGTGCTCGACAAGGCGGTCGCCGTTCCGGCCGACGCGGAGGCCGAGGCGCGCGTCCTGCTGCCGGACGGTCCGGCCTACGTCGCCATCGCGCCGGGGGCGGGCAAGCGCCACAAGTGCTGGCCGCTGTCCGGCTTCGTCGAGGTGGCGAAGGCGCAGGCCGCGCGCGGCCGGGTGCCGGTGTTCATCCTCGGCCCCGCCGAGACGGAGTGGGTGCCGGAGCTGCGCGCCGCCGTGCCGCAGGCGCTGTTCCCCTTGCAGGACGCGGCGCTGTCCGAGCCGCGCTACACGCCGCTGCGCACCATCGCGCTGAGCCGGTGCTGTTCGGCGGCGCTGGCCAACGACAGCGGCACCAGCCACCTGTTCGGCACCGCCGACGTGCCGCTGCTGGTGCTCTACGGCCCGACCGACGCCCTGAAGCTGATGCCCAAGGTGAAGCGCGGCGGCTTCCTCACCGCGTCGGAGTTCGGCGGCCCGGAGATGGAGCGCATCCCGGTGGATGCCGTGGTCGCGAAACTGGACGCGCTGGTGGAGCCGGCCGTGGTGCCGGCGTAGGTCACAAGACAACGGCACTTTTCCGCCATGCCTGCGAAGGCGCACAGGCGCTAAGTTAAGCGATTGGGGGCCGTCTCCCGGCACCCTTTCCCTTTTTCAGATCGTCATCCCCGCGAAGGCGGGGATCCATAATTCCCGAAGCGGCATGCCGTGGCAGTTATGGATCCCCGCCTTCGCGGGGATGACGTATTGGGAAGGTGGTCGTGTTCCTCCGTGCCTCTGTGTCTCCGTGTTTTTCCTGTCCACCGCGTGGTCCACGGGGCGGCGCATCGCCACCCGCGTTACCCCCACCGTACACGCCGGTATTGACGTACCGCCGCAACCTTGCGGCGTCCTTCTTGTTTCCCCGTGGACTTCCCTCAACCGGAACCGCGGCGACTCTCCATGATCGATCGGCAGGACCCCCTCTGGTACAAGGACGCGGTCATCTACCAGCTGCACATCAAGGCCTTCTTCGATTCCAACAACGACGGGATCGGCGATTTCGACGGCCTGCGGCAGAAGCTGGACTACATCCAGGACCTGGGCGTCACCGCGCTGTGGATCCTGCCCTTCTACCCCTCGCCGCTGCGCGACGACGGCTACGACATCGCCGACTACCGCGAGGTCAACCCGTCCTACGGCAACATGCAGGACTTCCGCCGCTTCCTCCGGGAATGCCACGACCGCGGCCTGCGGGTCATCACCGAGCTGGTGATCAACCACACCTCCGACCAGCATCCCTGGTTCCAGCGCGCCCGGCAGGCCAAGCCCGGCTCGGCGCACCGCAACTACTACGTCTGGTCCGACACCGACCAGAAGTACCAGGGCACCCGCATCATCTTCTGCGACACCGAGAAGTCCAACTGGACCTGGGACCCGGTGGCGCAGGCCTATTACTGGCACCGCTTCTACAGCCACCAGCCCGACCTGAACTTCGAGAACCCGCGGGTGATCCGCGAGGTGCTGAACACCATGCGCTACTGGCTGGACATGGGGGTGGACGGGCTGCGCCTCGACGCCATCCCCTACCTGCGCGAGCGCGAGGGCACCAACAACGAGAACCTGCCCGAGACGCACGAGGTGCTGAAGATCATCCGCGCCGAGGTCGACAAGCACTACGTCGACCGCATGCTGCTGGCTGAGGCCAACCAGTGGCCGGAGGACGTGCTGCCCTATTTCGGCGACCCGGAGAAGGGCGGCGACGAGTGCCACATGTCCTTCCACTTCCCGGTCATGCCGCGCATGTACATGGCGCTGGCCATGGAGGACCGGCACCCGATCGCCGACATCATGCGCCAGACGCCGGAGATCCCCGAGCGCAGCCAGTGGGCCATCTTCCTGCGCAACCACGACGAGCTGACGCTGGAGATGGTCACCAACGACGAGCGCGACTATCTCTGGAACTTCTACGCCACCGACCGGCGCATGCGGATCAACTTAGGCATCCGCCGCCGCCTGGCGCCCCTGCTGGAGAACGACCGCCGCAAGATCGAGCTGCTGAACAGCCTGCTGATGTCCATGCCGGGCACGCCGGTGGTCTACTACGGCGACGAGATCGGCATGGGCGACAACATCTATCTCGGCGACCGCGACGGCGTGCGCACGCCCATGCAGTGGTCGCCCGACCGCAACGGCGGCTTCAGCCGCGCCGACCCCGCGCGCCTCTTCCTGCCGGCCATCCAGGACCCGATCTACGGCTTCCAGGCGGTCAACGTCGAGGCGCAGCAGCGCAACCCGTCCTCGCTGCTGAACTGGACCAAGCGCCTGATCGCCGTGCGCCAGCAGCACAAGGCCTTCGGCCGGGGCGAGTTCCGGCTGCTCTACCCCGGCAACCGCAAGATCCTCGCCTACCTCCGCGTCTTCCGCGACGGCGAGCGCGAGGAGACCATCCTGTGCGTCGCCAACCTGTCGCGCTCGGCGCAGGCCGTCGAGCTGGACCTCAAGCAGTTCAAGGGCCGCATCCCGGTGGAGATGCTGGGCCGCACGGCGTTCCCGCCGATCGGCGACCTGACCTACCTGCTGACCCTGCCGGCCTACGGCTTCTACTGGTTCGCGCTGGCCGCCGAGGCCGAGCTGCCGAGCTGGCACGAGACCCTGCCGGAGCCCAACCCCGACCTCGTCACCCTGGTGGTGCGCGAGGGCTGGTCGATCCCGGCGAACAGCCGCAGCCTGACCGAGTTCGAGGGCTCGGTCCTGCCGACCTTCCTCCCCGCCCAGCGCTGGTTCGCCGCCAAGGACCAGGACATCGCCGGCGCGCGCGTCACCGGGTGGGCGCAGCTTCCCGCCCCCGGCGACGGCTACCTGCTGTCGAGGATCGAGGTGGCCGTGTCCGGCGACGGCGGCCCGCAGCGGTATTTCCTGCCGCTGGGCATGAGCTGGGCGCACGACGCCGGCACCGTCGGCTGGCCCCTGCTGCCCTTCACGCTGGCCAAGGTGCGCCGCGGCCCGCAGCCCGGCGCGCTGTTCGACGCGGCGGCCGAGGAGGGCTTCATCCGCGCGCTGGTCAAGGCGCTGCGCGACGGCCGCGAGCTGAAGGCGAACGACGGCGCGCTGCGCTTCCAGCCCACCTCGCGCCTCTCCGCCATCGACTTCCGCGAGGACGCCGAGATCCGCCGTGTCGGCGTCGAGCAGTCCAACACCTCGGTCCTGATCGGCGACCAGGCGATGGTGAAGGTGCTGCGCCGCCTGTCCCCCGGCATCCATCCGGAGCTGGAGGTCGGCCGCTTCCTCACCGAGGTGGCGGGCTTCGCCAACGCGCCGCCGCTGCTGGGCTCGCTGGAGCACGTGGCGGAGGACGGCACGCCGACCACGCTGGCGGTGGTGCAGGGCTACGTGCGCAACCAGGGCGACGGCTGGACCACCACCATCGCCTACCTGGAGCGCGAGCTGGACGAGCTGACCGTCAACGCCCCGCAGGCCGCCGACGAGACCGCGGAGGGCGAGCCCTTCGCCGTCTACCGCCAGTGGGCGGCGACGCTGGGCCAGCGCACCGCCGAGCTGCACCGCGCCTTCGCCACCCCCGGCGGCGGCCCCGACTTCGACCCCGAGCCGGTCACCGCCGACGACCTGACGGACTGGGCCGACCGCGCCCGCCGGCAGGCCGACAGCGCCTTCGCCTGCCTGTCGGCGGCGCTCGACCGCCTGTCCGGCACCACCCGCGCCGAGGCCGAGTCCCTGCTGTCGCGCAAGCGCGAGGTCTTCGACCGCCTGGACGAGGCCGCCGCCCGCCCGGCCGACGTCGTGAAGACCCGCGTGCACGGCGACTACCACCTGGGTCAGGTCCTCCAGGCGCAGAACGACTTCTACGTCATCGACTTCGAGGGCGAACCCGCCCGCCCACTGTCCGAGCGACGGTCCAAGCGCTCGCCGCTGATCGACGTGGCGGGGATGCTGCGCTCGTTCGACTACGCGGCGTGGGCGGCGATCTTCCGGCTGGAGTCGCGCCTGCCCGACCAGGGCGCCTCGGCCCGCCTTGCCGCGGCGGTGCGCGACTGGCAGGCGCGCACCGAGGCGACGTTCCTGGAGTCCTACCGCGACAACGCGCGCGTCGGCGGCGTGTGGCCGGCCGACGAGGGCGCGGCGCGGCGTCTCCTCACGCTGTTCCTGCTGGAAAAGGCGCTCTACGAGATCGCCTACGAGGCGGCGAACCGCCCGAACTGGCTGTGCATCCCGGTGAAGGGCGTGCTCGGCCTGCTCGACGGCGACGCGCTGCCGGCGTGGGAGTAGGTTCGAAGCTCCGAAAGTCACATTGACCGCAAGCCCCTGTTGAGCCACGAAGTCATTACCGAGAGGGAAGGGACAAGCGATGCCGAACGAGATCAGCACCCGGCTCAAGGCCGACCCGAAGAAGGCGGCCCTGTTCCGCGGCGGCATCGAGGCGATCGTGCGGGCCGACCACGGCGACCCGTTCGCCATTCTCGGCATGCACCAGGACGGCGCCGACGCGCCGGTCGAGGTGCGCGCCTTCTTCCCCGGCGCCGAGCGCGCCTGGGTGATCGACAGCGCGACCGGCGAGCCGGCGGCGGAGATGCACCGCCTGCACGACGACGGCTTCCTCGCCGCCGTCATGCCCGACCGCCGCCAGCGCTTCCGCTACCGCCTGCGCGTCGCGTTCCCGCTGGCCACCCTGGAGTTCGAGGACGCCTACCGCTTCGGCCAGATCCTGGGCGAGCTGGACCTGCACCTGATCGCCGAGGGCAACCACCTGCGCGCCTACGAGCGCCTGGGCGCCCACCCGCGCGAGATCGACGGGGTGGCCGGCGTCGCCTTCGCCGTGTGGGCGCCGAACGCCCGCCGGGTCAGCGTGGTCGGCGACTTCTGCGAGTGGGACGGCCGCCGCCTGCCCATGCGCAAGCGCGTCGAGGCCGGCGTCTGGGAGATCTTCGTCCCGCACGCCGGGGCCGGCGACCGCTACAAGTTCGAGATCAAGGGCCCGGAGGGCGAGATGCTGCCCCTCAAGGCCGACCCCTACGCCTTCGAGGCGGAGATGCGCCCGGCCACCGCGTCGGTGGTGCACGGCCTGCCGTCCTACGGCTGGCAGGACCACAGCTGGATGCACGACCGCGCGCACGCCCAGGACCGCGAGGCGCCGGTGAGCGTCTACGAGGTGCACCTCGGCTCCTGGGCGCGGGTGCCGGAGGAGGACAACCGCTTCCTCACCTACGACGAGCTGGCCGAGCGGCTGATCCCCTACGCCCGCGACCTCGGCTTCACCCACATCGAGCTGCTGCCGATCACCGAGCACCCGTTCGACGGCTCCTGGGGCTACCAGCCCATCGGCCTGTACGCGCCGACCAAGCGGCACGGCGGCCCGGAGGACTTCAAGCGCTTCGTCGACGCGTGCCACCGCGAGGGTCTCGGCGTCATCCTCGACTGGGTGCCCGGCCATTTCCCGACCGACCAGCACGGCCTGGGCCTGTTCGACGGCACGCACCTGTACGAGCATTCCGACCCGCGCCAGGGCTTCCACATGGACTGGAACACCCTGATCTACAATTTCGGCCGGCGCGAGGTGTCGAACTTCCTGCTGGGCAACGCGCTGTTCTGGCTGGAGCAGTACCACCTGGACGGCCTGCGCGTGGACGCGGTGGCCTCCATGCTCTACCTCGACTACAGCCGCAAGGAGGGGGAGTGGATCCCCAATCAGTTCGGCGGCCGCGAGAACCTGGAGTCGATCGCCTTCCTCAAGCGCATGAACGAGCTGACCTTCGGCCGGCACGACGGCGCCACCACCATCGCCGAGGAGTCCACCGCCTGGCCCGGCGTGTCGCGGCCGACCTACCTGGGCGGCCTGGGCTTCGGGTACAAGTGGAACATGGGGTGGATGCACGACACCCTGAACTACATGTCGAAGGACCCGATCCACCGCCGCTACCACCACCACCACCTGACCTTCGGCCTGCTCTACGCCTTCTCCGAGAACTTTGTGCTGCCGCTGAGCCACGACGAGGTGGTGCACGGCAAGGGCTCGCTGATCGAGAAGATGCCGGGCGACGCGTGGCAGAAGTTCGCCAACCTGCGCGCCTACTACGCCTTCATGTGGACGCATCCGGGCAAGAAGCTGCTGTTCATGGGCGGCGAGTTCGCGCAGTGGCGCGAGTGGAACGACGCCGCCAGCCTGGACTGGCACCTGCTGGACGAGCCCCTGCACCGCGGCATGCGCGACCTGATCCGCGAGCTGAACGGCCTGTACCGCGACGAGCCGGCGCTGCACCAGCTCGACACCGACCCGGCCGGCTTCGAGTGGATCGAGGCGAACGACTCCGACAACAGCGTGCTGACCTTCCTGCGCAAGGGGCGCGACCCCGAGCATGTGTTCATCGTGGTGTGCAACTTCACGCCGGTGCCGCGCGAGGGCTACCGCGTCGGCGTGCCGTACGCCGGGCGCTACGTGACGCGGCTGAACACCGACGACACGCGCTTCGGCGGCAGCGGCGTCAGCCCCGGCGAGGCCGTGGACGCCGAGGAGGTGTCGTGGCACGGCCGCCCGTGGTCGCTGAACCTGACGCTGCCGCCGCTGGGGACGGTGGTGTTGGAACGGAGGGAGAGTACCCGATAAGACATTACTCTTGCCTGCCGACACCGATGTGCCGGCAGGTGGGCGCTGTGGCAAATAACTAGATGATATTTCCCCTAACTTCCGTAATTACATCTTCATAGAAGCTCCGGATTACGGGATCGCTCATATCCTCTGCAATTATTTGATCCTTGCGCTTTATGTGGAAAAACTCGGTGGGAGGTCCCGCGGCCCCAATATTGCGCACTACTAATAACTCGTGTTTGTCTAATATGCGCCGAAGTGTTCCCCAATACGGGTCTTGTAAGATGCGCCGAACACTTTTGTCATCGCTGTCTCGAATCCAAAATCGTTTGTGTCTGCTGATGCGCCCTATTAAATAATAAAGTTCATGTTCTCGCACATCGCTAGGTATGGTTGATTCGGCACTCCCCAACTCTCGGTGATCAGGTGAGTGAGCAGTAATCCAGGCTTCAATTTCTGTATTATTATTCAGTATCTTGTCCGGAAGTTGAACGCGCTGGGGCAATGGAAAGTTCCTCGGTAGCGCAGTGCCGGAGTCTGCGAGCAGAGAAACAATATGGCAAGAATTGTCAAACTCAAAAGCCCGTAAATCAGCTTCTCTAGCATCAAGCTGTGTTATCAAGGCTGATCTAAGGCGAAGGCCTCCCGCGGTTTGCGTAACAACAGCTTGGTCGATTGCAATATCAGACAGCACCGGAATGCTTTTTTCGTAGTAACTTCCCATCGCGGCAACCACAAGTGCGGCAAGGTTGCCCCTAGAGCGATCGTAATCTCCAAGTTCGTTTATGCGTGCTACGGCTTCCTTGATGAATGCTGAAATCTTCTTCGGCTTGTAATGGCCAATTACTTCCGCAAAACTGGAAAGTAAATCCGCCCCAAAAATATTCCGTCTAACGAATTTCGGCACTTCCCCATCAGCCACTGCATCTATAGTGATTCGGCTAAGGAAATGATTGAACAGGTGAGAGTGTGAAAATCTTCTGTAATTTGGGCGCTCGTCTGGGATCAGGAAGGCAATTACACCAGCCCGATTCTTTAGAATTCCAGAAAGCGAGTTAGGCACGGTATCGATCGCTACCATCTCTGCTAGCCAGCTTAGGGAATCGCTGGATATCGCGTCGGTCTGATTCTCTGCCAAGTCGCGAGCTACTTCTCCTAAGAAAGTGAGAACGAACTTTTCCCTTTGCTCCTTCTTAGTTGCGGCTTCTACGTCGGTGCCAAATTTATCGGCTTCTCGTTTGATCATGGTTTCAGCCAGAAACCACGTCAAATCGTCCACCTCCCTACGCTCAATCTGTTCCCGAACTCCCTCTCTTGAAAGTTCATTAAGGAAGAATGGGCGCAATGCATATGAACCAGGCTCAAACAGTGGTTCAACGTTATCTTGTTCTAGGGCTTGTGGTGTCCAGCCATTCTTCTTAAGCCATTCTTTTGCATCCTTTGGTGTAATTGGTTGAAGAGTTACAGTGTTTAAAATATCCCGGCTAGGACGATAGCTTTTTAAGGCAGATATCAGTCTGTCTCGTCCAATAAACGTTTCTCGGCCAGAGAGTATCAAAGATCCGCGTCCGCAAACGGATGAAATGAGCGCGTTAACTTGCGCCCAGGCAAGCTCATACCCGTTAGGATCGCCCAGCTCGTCAAATCCATCGATGGCCAAAGTAACTAGTCCGTGGCGCACTAATATGGGGATTTGATCGTAGGTTACGTTTAGCCTTAAGGTTTGCAGGCTAAAGGCCATAAGATCCATTATATTTTGGAGCATGCGCCCGCGGCTTTCGACATGCAAAATAAGCGGATGCCTAAGTACACGGTATTTTACCGCGCGATTATATGCCAGTGATCTTATAAAACTAGTTTTGCCAATGCCCGCCGGCCCGTCAATCAATAGAATGTGTACATTTGCGTCAAGGCTATTTCCTGGATTATCGACAGCGGCGTCAACATGATCAATGCTGGCCGGGCCATTGTGATTAGACAAAATTCCAGTCACTGGAATGGTATTGCCAGCAACTTTTTCTTGTAAAATAAGAGATTGCGCATCAGCCCACCGCCCAATGCCTCCAAAATTATTGGAGGCAAGTAGTGCACGAAAATTTAAATGTTTCTGTTGTCCATCATTTCTTTTTTCATCAATGGTCCCATCTGAATATATTACTAACTCTGTCTCTCGGCCATTCCTTACTAGGCGAACTACAACTTGAGATCCGCTACTTACCGAGCGGGGGGGCTCCGTGCCCAGATCTGCAAAGAAGGCTAGATCTGACAGGAGTGATGCCTGGGTATGCGCAGTGTCGTTGGTCATTTGTACACCTGAAAATCGTCTAATTTCAAAAATGGCCCCGCGGCTCGCTTTCTAATTAGCAGGACACGTCTGTGCCTATTACCTCGGATCGCCTCGATAGTGTAAAGCGGTGGCACAAGGTCATCATCCTCCCCCATGATCAATATCCAACTATCTGAATCTCGGTGAGCTAAATCAACAATATCGGACGCCATGGCCGTATCGACCATTTTTTCCTCAAGTGCGTCTTTTCGGCGTGCGCGCCGGCTGACCGGGCGCAACGTATCTGGCAGATGCACCCCCAGACGTGTATGCAGGCGCGTGTCCAAGGCGGAAATTAGTCGATCCCCAAACGAAATATCTGGCCTAATTATAACATTGCTGTTTGTGGATAAAAGAGAGAAGTTTGTGCCAGCTGAAGCAGTAATTAGTGCTCTCCTATTTTCTGTTGGTTCAAATCCTTTGTGCCAACCATGATATATTCTTAAATTTACACTGAATCTGGCCTCGACGCTAATATGGCGCAATGCGCGTCCTATGATTTTCCCTACATGATTTAGAGTTTGTTCTGCGACAAACGTCGGTACTCCCTTTGGGGGATTCGCGTTATGGATCTGGGAATTCCAGTCAACAAAGGCTACGACGGGTGTTGGGCGTAAATTGGTCATCTGTAAGGTCAATGCTGTGATCGCAACACACTATTAAGTTATAAGCGCCTTGGCAAGCAGGGCGATGCGTTGCGTGATTCCTGAATGAATCGCTTTTGAGCATGCCAAACTCTTCCGTCCAGCGCCTTGTCGTCACCATTGCCCATGCGCCTTGACAACCTCCGTAGTCATATCCTAGGATGAAAATCCGTATATGTGACAACGAGCCCAGCCATGCCCACAGCACCCGTCCGGAACAAGGTGGACTTCACCGAGAACACCGACACCGAAGCGCTCCGCCTCGGCGTCAGGGTGCCCGAGGACGAGCTGCTGCCGGCGTGGCTGAAGGAGCCGCCGACGCCGACGTCCGGTTCGCTGGTGCCGGGCTCGCGGTTTCCGGAGGAGGCGTGGGTGCACGCCGCGTTCATGCTGGCGCGCGGCGCCTCGTTCCTCCAGGTGGCGCGCTCCATGGGGTGCAGCCGCACCACGCTGTGGCGGGCGTACTACGGCTCCATCGACTTCCGCACCCGCATCTGGTGGGAGCGCAAGATCCTAGAGCGCGAGGCGCGGGCGCAGCTCGGCTCGCTGACCGACATGGTGTCGCAGCAGATCCGCCACGCGGTCTCCAGCGGCGACATGGCCACCGTGCGCTGGCTGGCCGACCGGATGGACTTCTTCAACCAGCTCGGCCGCTCCCGTCCGCTGCCGGACTCCCCGGAGCAGGACCGCGAGACGCCCATCGAGCCGATCGCCGGCGCTCTCCCGGCCCCCGCCGCGCACGATCCGCCGGCCGCCCTCATCGCCCACCTGCCGGAGTCCGACGGCCCGCGGGGCCAGTTTCCCTGGACCGCAACCGGCATCGAGGACCAGCCCGACTTCCTCACCGTCGACACCCGCCGCACCCGCTGACCGGCACCCGCCGGGGGATGTGAACTGAACAGCCCCCGCACACTGTTCCATGGTGTTCCACAGCGTTCCATTCCTCCGGGCTTGCGTCGCCGCCGCCGTCCATGGACACTGCCGTTCCCCTGCCGCGCCCCTGCCGAAGAGCGACCGGATGCCCGACACCACGACCCCCAGCATCATGGCGACCGACCTGTGGGCCGAGCATCCGCGCGGCCGGATCTTCGCCCGGGCCTGGACTCCCGGGAGCGGCGCGCCCGCCGCCCCGTCGGCGAGCCCCATCGTGCTCCTCCACGATTCCCTCGGGTCGGTCGAGCTGTGGCGCGACTTTCCCGCCGCCCTCAGCGCCGCCACCGGGCGCCGGGTCATCGCCTACGACCGGCTCGGCTTCGGGCGGTCCGATCCGCGGGCCGACACGCTGGCGCCGGCCGGCTTCATCGGCGACGAGGCGCGGAGCTTCTTTCCGGTCCTGCGCGAGCGGCTCGGCATCCGGCGCTTCGTCGCCTTCGGCCACAGCGTCGGGGGCGGCATGGCCGTGCACTGCGCGGCGGACTTCCCCGACGACTGCGAGGCGCTGATCACCGAATCCGCGCAGGCATTCCCGGAGGACCGGACGCTCGACGCCATCGCGGTGGCGAAGGAGCAGTTCACGGACGAGTCCCAGGTCGGCCGCCTGCGGAAGTACCACGGCGACAAGGCCCGCTGGGTCCTCGACGCCTGGACCGACTCGTGGCTCCATCCGGAATTCGCGCGCTGGACCCTGGCGCCCGTCCTGCCGCGCGTGACCTGCCCGGTGCTCGCCATCCACGGCATCCACGACGAGTACGGCACGATCCGCCACCCGGAGATGATCGGGCAGCTCAGCGGCGGCCCGGCGCGGGTCGAGATCATCCCCGATACCTATCACGTGCCGCACCGCGAACGGCCGGACCTCATCCTCGGTCTGGTGTCCGGGTTCCTCGACCAGCTCCGGTAGGCCGCCCGCGCCGCCCCCGCGCCAGCGGAACCTTTGCGCGGCGGGGTGTGTTGCTCCCCGCAGCGTCAGAGGGAGTTGCACGTCATGAGCCACGCCGTCGACCGTTCCGCCAACACCACGTCCGGCCGCAGCATGGCGGACATCGAAAGCGACATCCGCGGCATCCGCGACCGCATGGACTCGACCCTGAACGAGATCGAGTTCCGCCTGTCGCCGGGGCAGCTCACCGGGCACGTCAGCGAGGTCGTGCGCGACGTGGTCGAGGGGCGGCCGACCCGCGTCGCCACCGCCATCCGCAACAACCCGATCCCGGTGGCGCTGATCGGCATCGGCGCCCTGTGGCTGGCCTGGGCGGTGTCGCGCACCGACCCGCTGGAGGGGGCGACGGCGCCGCACGGCCGGATCTCCGACCAGCGCATCCGCATTCTGCTGGCCGGTCTGGTCGCCGCCTGCCGCCAGGGTGCCGAGGGCTTCCGCGAGGCCGACATGCTGCTGGTCGATGCCCAGCTGTCGTCGCGGCTGGCCGAGGTGTCGAACCAGTTCGAGCGCACCTCCGCCTCGCTGGACCACGAGTTCCGCATGCACGGCGGCGTGCCGGAGCCGGGCGAGCCGGTGCACCCCGCGTGGCTCGACCTGCACGACGAGCTGACCGGCGCGCGCTCGCGCGCGGAGATCCTGGCGGCGCTGCAGGGCGGGCTGGAGAACACCCTCGACCTGTTCCGCGACGCCCTGCAGGAACCGCTGCCGGACGAGCTGCGCGTGGTGGTCGGCGCGCACTTCCACGACCTGGAACGCGTGCAGCACCGCATCGGCGCGCTGCACGAGGCGGTGAGCTGAACCATGCTGGGACTGAGCCGCCGCCACCACTACATGCCGCGCATCGAGATGGGCCACGACGCCCACGCGCGCGGCCGCGCCGCCGACAAGCCGGAGGAGATCCCCGCCAAGGGCTGGAAGGACATCCTCTGGCGCGTCTGGGAGGAGCAGTCGGAGGACAACATCTCGATGATCGCCGCCGGCGTGGCCTACTACGCCATCCTGGCGCTGTTCCCGGCGATCGGCGCCGCGGTGTCGCTCTACGGCCTCGTCGCCGACGGCGGCAGCATCGAGCGGCAGTTCGACACGCTCTCCGGCTTCCTGCCCACCGAGGCGCTGAAGGTTCTCAAGGATCAGGCGCACATGGTCGCCTCGCAGCCCAGCACCGGGTTGAGCATCGGCGTCGTGGTCGGCCTGCTGTTCACGCTGTGGAGCGCGTCGCGCGGCGTCAACGCGCTGATCGAGGCGCTCAACATCGCCTACGAGGAGCGGGAGAAGCGCGGCTACGTCAAGCTGGCGCTGATCTCGGTGGCGATGACGCTGGGCGGCATCCTGTTCCTGATCGTCACGCTGGCCGTCGTCGTCGTCGTGCCGACCATCCTCAACCTCGTGCCGCTGGGGCCGGTGTGGGAGTGGGCGGTGCGCCTGGTGCGCTGGCCGATCCTGGCGGTGGCGATCCTGGCGGCGCTGGCGGTGCTGTACCGCTACGCCCCGTCGCGCAACGAGCCGAAGTGGCGCTGGGTCACCTGGGGCTCGGCGGCGGCGGGCGGCATCTGGCTGCTGGGCTCCATCGGGTTCTCGATCTACGTCTCGAACTTCGGCAACTACAACGAGGCGTACGGGTCGGTCGGCGCGGTGGTGATCCTGCTGCTGTGGCTGAACCTGACCGCCTACGCCATCCTGCTCGGCGCCGAGCTGAACGCCGAGATGGAGCACCAGACCGCCAAGGACACCACCGACGCCCCCGATAAGCCCATGGGGCAGCGCGGCGCCAGGATGGCGGACACCCTCGGCGAGAAGAAGACGGCGTAGCGGGCTGGCAGCGTCACATCGCGCCACTGACGCCGTCCCGGCTTCCCGCTATCCTGCCGGCAGTCCCGTGGGGGAGCCGTCCGGCGATGATCGAGTTCTGGCATTGGTGGGTGATCGCCGTCGCGCTGGCGGTGGTGGAGATCTGGGCGCCCGGCGCGGCGTTCCTGTGGCTGGGCGTCGCCGCCGGCATGGTCGGCGTGGTGCTGCTGGTCTACCCCGGCCTCGGCTGGGAAGGGGAGCTGCTGCTGTTCGCGGTGCTCGCCATCGCCGCGGTGCTGGCCGGGCGCGCCGTCTACCGCCGGGCCGGGCTGCACGCCGCGCCGAACCGCCTGAACCGCCGCGCCGAGCAGTACATCGGCACCCTGCACACGCTGGAGACCGCCATCGTCAACGGGCATGGCCGCGCCCATGTCGGCGACACCTCGTGGAGCGTCCAGGGGCCCGACCTGCCGGCCGGCGCCACCGTGCGCGTGGTCGCCGTGGACGGCGTGATCCTGAAGGTGGAAAAGGCCTGACGGCGCCTCACCCCCGCTTGGCGGTGTCGGTGCGGATCTGGTCGGAACAGCTCTTCAGCCGCTCGGCCAGTGCGGCGAAGCGCGGGTCGCCGTTGCGGCGCGCCATTTCGGCGGCTTCGGCGCTGAGGGCGGCGAGGTGGCGGGCCATGGTGCGGTAGTCGGGCATGCGGTGTCGTCTCTGCTGGTCGTCGCTCATCTCGAACATGGATGCTGCACGGCGAAGCTTCCGAAGCCATGCTGTCACGATGGCGCCGCGGCGGAAATCCGGCCTTGAGTCGAAGCCGCCCAACGCTTTCGGCGCATGCCCCGGGGCATAGTACGGCCGGCCGCCCCGCATGCCTGTGATGCGCCGGCGTATGCTGGGCGGTCGGGCCCCTACGCCCTAGTCTTGTGCTGTGCCGAACCGGGAACCCGACATGAGCGACAACGCCGCCCCCCTGCCGCCGACCGGCCTCGCGCAGGATCGCCCCTCACGCGAGGGGATTCTCCTGCTGGCCAGCCTGACGCTGTTCTGGGGTGTCAACTGGCCGGCGATGAAGCTGGCGGTGACCGACATCGACCCGTGGACCTTCCGCATGCTGTGCCTCGCGGCGGGCGGCGGCGGGCTGCTGCTGATCGCGCGGCTGACCGGGACCGGGCGCATCGCCATCCCGCGCGGCGAGTTCGGGCCGCTGCTGCTGGCCTCGCTGCTGAACGTCACCGGCTGGCACCTGGGCACGGCGTTCGGGCTGACCTTCATGGGGGCGGGGCGGGCGTCGATCATCGCCTTCACCATGCCGGTCTGGGCGTCGCTGTTCGGCGTGGCTCTGCTGGGCGAGCGGCTGACGCGGGCGCGCGTCGCCGGGCTGGCGCTGGGCGTCGGCGGCCTGGGCTTCCTGCTGGTGCCGGAGGTCGGGCGGATCGGCGCCTCGCCGTGGGGAGCCGTCTTCATGCTGGCCGCCGCGGCGAGCTGGGCCGCCGGCACCGTGGTGGTCAAGGCGCGGCGCTGGGGGATGGGCACCGCGGCGCTGTCCGGCTGGCAGATCGTGCTGGGCGGGATCCCGGTGCTGGCCGGCTGGGCGGTGGCGGGACGGCCGGAGACGCTGCTGACCGCCTCCTGGCCGGCCCTGGCCGGCGCGTTCTACGCCATGCTCATTCCGATGGTGTACTGCTACTGGGCGTGGTTCCGGGTGGTCGCCATCTTCCCGGCCAGCCTCGCGTCCATCGGCACGCTGGCGATCCCGGTGATCGGCGTGTTCTCCAGCGCGCTCCTGACCGGCGAGCGCGTCGGCCCCGGCGAGATCGCCGGCCTGACCCTGGTCGTCGCGGCGCTGACGCTGGTGATGCTGGTGCCGGCGAAGCGGTAGAGGCTAGTCGATCAGGTCTTCCAGCGTGGACCGCACCACGCCGACGATCTCCGCCCCGTGCGGGCCGATGTCGAGGTCGCGGCTGCCAACCAGGACGCCCAGCTCGTGCTCGGTGGTGGGGGCGTAGCGGGCGATCTCCGGCACCAGGTCGTCGGGCAGGATCGCGTCGCGCGGCACGCCGTCCCGCGCGGCCACGCGGTCGCGCCAGCCGTTCAGCGCGGCGGCGATGGCCGTCTCGATCTGCAGCGACTCCTCCTTGCGGCGCAGGTCCTGGAACAGCACCAGCACCCGCCACGCGCCGTCGGCGTAGGCGGTGTCGATGCGCTCCACCTCGACCGTGCGCAGGAAGGCCGACAGCTCCGCCTGCGCCGGTTCGGCGTCAGTGTCGGGAATGCGGAAGGTGCGGATTTCCGTGCTCATGCCCTCTATGCCCTTCCTGATCGTTCCTTGCGCGGAGGCTGGTCATAGGGTGGCGGAACGGCATCGGCGATTCAATGGGGAATGCTGCCGCCCGGATGACCCCGACCGGGCCGGGCGACCCCTCCAATGCCGCGTGGCGCGGTGGTGCTGCGGCGCGTTAAGTGCGTCGCAAAACCCTGAATTGAGGAAACGCCGCGCATGCACAGGATTCCCCAGGCCACGGCTCCCGCCTACCGGCGCCCCGCGGAAACCGGCGCACCGGCCGGTGCGGCGGCGCTGGCCGTGCCGGACCTGGACGCGCTCGACCTGCACCAGGGCCGGGCGGGCGGCCGGGACCTGACCGTCCGTCAGGTCGAGATCCTCTACTGGGCGGCGCGCGGCGCCACGCTGGACGACACGGCGGCCCGGCTCGGCCTGTCGCCCGGCGCGGTGCTGGAGGAGGTCGCGCCGCTCAGCGAGGCCGGGCTGGTGGCGTTGCGCCCGGCGCGGCGCGGCGCGGCGCGGCGGGAGTCGTTGGCGCGGGTGTGGGCGGACGCGGTTGCGAAGCACGCCGGCCGGCCGTTCCTGCTGCCCTCCGGCGCGGCGCCGCTGGACTACGCCGAGGCTGGGCGGCGGGTCGAGGCCATCGCGCGCCGCTTGGCCGCCGCCGGCCTGTCCAAGGGCAGCCGCATCGTCGTGCAGGCCGAGCCGTGCGTCGAGGCGGGGCTGCTGTTCTGGGCGGCGGTGCGGCTGGGTATCGTCGTCGCGGTGGTGGACACGGCCTGGAGCGAGGCGGCGCTGCTGCGCGTCCTGCACGCGGTGCGGCCGGCGCTGGTCTTCGCCGACGCCGCGCGCGCCGGCCGGGCGCGCGCCGGGCGGCGGCCGCTGGTGGTGCTGGACGCCCCGCACGGCGCGCCGGACCGCTTCGCGGCGTGGCTGGCCGACGGCGGCACCGATGTGGACGCGCAGGTCGGCGAGGACGACCCGGCGGCGATCCTCTTCACGTCCGGCACCACCGGCGAGCCCAAGGGTGTCGAGCTGACCCACGGTGCGCTGCTCCGCACCGCCCGGCTGCTGGCCGAGACCTACGGCATCCGCGCCGGCGACCGGGTGCTGACGCTGGCCGAGGGGCACAGTGTCAGCGGCCTGCGCAACCCGCTGGTGCTGACCGCGCTGACCGGCGCCGCCGCGGTGCTGCCCGCCGGGGCCGAGCGCCGCCGCCCCGCCGCCGCGGCCGAGCTGTGCCGGCGCGCCGGCGTGAGCGTGCTGAGCACCGTTCCCGCCTGTCTGAAGGCGCTGGCCGCGGCCGGGCAGCCGCTGGAGGGGCTGCGGCTGATCCTCTGCACCGGCGCGCCGCTGCCGGCGGCGGCGCTGGAACGGCTGCGCGCCCTCACCCCGGCGCCGGTGCGCGGCTACTACGGCCTGACCGAGACCACCGGCGTCTGCGTGGTGGAGCCGCCCGGCGGCGCGGCCGAGGGCGCGCTCGGCGTGCCGCGCGGCGTGGTGGCGCAGGTGGTGGACGGCGAGGGGCAGGTGCTGCCGCCCGGCGAGGTGGGCGAGCTGCGGATCTACGGCGCCAACGTCGCCACCCGCTTCGTCGGCTCGGCGGAGGCGCTGCGCGGTGGCTGGCTCCACACCGGCGACCTGGCGTGCTGGCGCGACGGGCAGCTGGCGCTGCTCGGCCGCGTGCGCGAGGCGGTGAAGACACCGCGCGGCGACCTGCTGGCCTTCGCCGAGATCGAACGCGTGCTGGAGCGCGACCCGGCGGTCGCCGAGGCCGCCGTCCGCGCCGTGCGCGACGCCGACGGCGGGGAGCGCACGCTGGCTTTCCTGCGCCTCGTGCCCGGCGTGGCGGAGGAGGGGGTGATCGTTCGCGTCATGCAGCGGGTGCTGGAGACCTTCGGTCCGCAGGGCGCGCCGGCCGCGGTGCGCGTCGTCGCCGACTTCCCGCGGGCCAGCAACGGCAAGGTGCGGCGCGACGCGCTGCCCGGCGACGTGGCCTGAAGGTTCGGCCGGAAATGGCGGCGTCGCCCCTCGCCGAGGCCCTGGACCGCGTCGAGCGCACGGTGCCGGCGCACCGGCCGGCCCTGCTCGGCCCGCGGACGCTGCGCTATGGGGAGCTGTTCGAGCGCGCGCGCCGGCTGGCCGCCTTCCTCCAGGCCTCGGGGTTGGGTCCGGGCGACCGGGTGCTGGCCGCCGATGCCGACGCGCTCGCGCTGCCGGAGTTGCTGGTCGCCGGCCTGCGCTGCGGCGTCGGCGTGGTGTCGGTCGATCCGGCGTGCGACGTGGCGGCCCTGGCGCGTGAGCACGGTGCCTGCATGGTGTTCGCCGACGGCCCGGCGGTGCCCGACCGCCCGGTGGTGGCGCTGCGGCCGCCCGGCTGGCTCGACCGCCTGCTGCGCCCGCCCGCGGCACCGACGCTCGCCGAGGTGCTGGACGGCTACGCACCGCTCGCGGAGTGGCCGGAGCCGCCGGGAGCGGAGCGCACCGCCTGCGTGCTGTTCACCGCCGGCACGCACGGCGCGCCGCGGGCGCTGGCGGTGCCGCACGGTGCGATGGCGGCTGGGGCGGAGGCGGTGGCGGACGCGCTGCTGATCGACGGGCGGGCGCGGCTGCTCAACCCGCTGCCGCTGCACCACGCGGGCGGGCTGGCGCATGGGCTGCTGGCGGCGCTGCTGGCCGGGGGGACGCTGGTGCGCCCGCCGCCGCTGGCGCTGCCGGCCGACTGGGTGCGGCGGCACGGCGCCAGCCACCTGATCGCCGCGCCGGCGCAACTGGCGCGCCTGACCGCCGCCGACCCCAACCTGTTCCGCACCGGCGCCTTCCGGTTCGTGGTGTCGCTGGGCGGCGCGCTGGACGAGACGCGCTGGCGGGCGCTGGAGGCGCGCTTCGGCGTGCGGGTGGTGACGCTGTACGGACCGGCCGAGGCGCTGGCCGCCGCCTTCGCCGCCGGACCGGGCAACAGTCACCGGTTTGCCACAGTCGGACGGTCGTTGGGGTGCGAGCACCGCATCGTCGATGAACAAGGGCGCCCCTGCGCTGTTGGAGCCGTCGGAGAGTTGCAGCTCAAGGGCGGGCATGTGATGGCGGAGCAGGGCGGCTGGCTGGCCACCGGCGATCTGGCGACGGTCGACGCGGACGGGTTCGTCACGCTGGTCGGCCGGCGCGACGCGGCATTGCGCCGCGGCCGGGTCCGCGTCCATCCCGAGCGCACCGCCGCCGCGCTGCGCAGCCACCCCGACGTCGAGGAGGCGGTGGCGTACGCTGCCGACGGCCGCCTCGCCGCCGCGGTGACGTTGCGCCGGGCGCTGCGCAGCGAGGTTCTGCTCGGCCATCTGCGCGACCGGCTGCCGCCGCTGGGGCTGCCGGACACGCTGAGCGTGCTGGACGCCCTGCCGCGCGACTCCCTGGGCGCGCCGTCGCCGCACGCCCTGCGGGCCGCCCGCCGCGGACCCGCCGCGGACAGGGCGGCGATCCGGGGGGAGGGCATGCTCGATGACCGATTCGTCCGCTGACGAGGGGGCCGTTCCGTACGGACCGCCGATGCCGCCTCCGCGCCGCAGGCGTTTCCGCGCGCCGGTGATCCTGCTGCTGGCCGTCCTGGTGATGGTCGGAGCCATGGGCGGTGCCAGCTGGACCGGTTACCGCTACGCCGACGACGGGTTCGTTCGCTACAACCTCAACCGCATCGCCGCGGTGTACGACCGGGTGTGGCGGAACCCGAAGGCGGTGGCGGTGGTGGCGCTGGGCTCCTCGCCGCTGCGGGACGCCACGCTGGACGAGACGGCGATGGGCCGGCTGGCGGCGCGGCACGGCGTGCCGGGGCTGCACTTCCTGCGCATCGTCAACGACCCGGCGCAGTTTGGCGATTTCGAACCGCTGCTGGCGAGCATCCTGAAGCTGCGCCCGGCGCTGGTGCTGCTCGACCGCGACCTGCTGTTCGCTGAGCGGCGCGACACCTACTTCTACCCCGCCTATCTGAGCCGGCTGGGCGAGATGGTGGAGCGGGCGCGCCCCATGCTGCGCGACGAGGTGGCGCTGCAGTACGGCCGGTCCTGCGCCCGGCGGGAGTCGCCGGACTGGGCGGGAGATCCCGGCCTGTACGTGGAGGACCTCCTGGCGATGCTCGACCTGCGCGCCGACTCGCCGGCGTATGCGCGGGTGCGCGACTTCGTGGAGGCGGCGCAGGCGGCGGGGATCCGCGTGGCGCTGCTGGCCCTGCCGCGGCCGGAGGCGGTGGAGGACCGGCTGGAGGCGGCCCTGCGCACCTCGTTGGACGACTTTGCGGAGTTGCCGCGGGTGCCGGTCTGGCACTACCCGCGTGCGCTGGACGACCGGCGGGATTTCTGCGACTTCGCGCACATGGCGCCGGAGACGCGCAACCTCTACGCCGCCTGGCTCGCCGGCCAGATCGCCGAGGCGCTGGCCAAGCCGGCGGCGGAGGAGGTGTCGGTGCTGCCGCGGTAGCGACTATTAGGCCCTTTCCCTCGACGGGGAGGGGCTTTTATTCCGCCACCACCCGGTTCCGCCCGCCCTCCTTCGCGCAGTACAGCCTTCGGTCCGCCCGCGCGTACAGCTGATGGAACGGCGCGCCGGGCTCCGCCGCGGCGACGCCGACGCTGATCGTCAGCGCGAGCGGCCCGTCCGGGCCGGGGAAGGGCGTCTCCGCGATGCGACGGCGCAGGCGCTCGGCGGCCTCCGCGGCGGCGGCGGGCTCGGCGTCCACGAGCAGCAGGCCGAACTCCTCGCCCCCCAGGCGGCCGGGGATGTCGAACCGGCGCGTGTTGCCGGCCAGCAGCCCCGCCACGTGCCGGATCGCCGCGTCGCCGACGTCGTGGCCCCAGCGGTCGTTGATCCGCTTGAAGTGATCCACGTCGATCAGCGCCAGCGACAGGTGGCTGCCGCGCGTGGCGCGGGCCAGCTCGCGCTCCGCCTCGGCCTCGAAGCTGCGGCGGTTGTGGATCCCGGTCAGGAAGTCGGTCAGCGCCGCCTCGCGCAGGTGCCGGCGCGCCTCGGCGCGGCTGAACTCGCAGTAGTAGACGACCAGGGCGACCGCCACGGTGGCGCCGACGGCGTTGACCGCCGCCGCACCGGTCAGCCCGGTCACCGCACCGGACGCCGCGGCGACACCCAGCCCGGCAACCAGGATCGCGTCGTAGACGATGATCCAGCACAGCCCGCCGCGCACGCCGAACAGGAAGATCGGCATGGCGGCGAAGGCCGGTGCCCAGACGAGCACCGCGTCCTCCATGCGGCCGGTGAAGATCTTGTAGAGGAACAGCACCCCGGCGACGCCAATGGCCAGCAGCATGGCCCGCGCGGTCGGCAGCCGGCTGCGCAGCAACAGGAGCGACGCGCCAAAGCCCACCAGCGCCGCCGCCTCGGCTGCGGCGTGGTGGGTGTAGCCGGTGACCGTCAGGTCGAAGACCGCGAAGCCGCCGACCAGCAGGCACGCCACCACCAGCATGCCGGTGAACAGCGCCACGCGCTGCCGGCGGGCGGAGGAGGGGAGCGCTGGAGCGGCGGAGTGCATGGCGCGGCTGTTGCCCCCTCCCTGACCCTCCCCCGCTCTCGCGGTGGAGGGGATTGAGCATCGCGTCGGCAAGCCACCCTCTCCCGCGCCGGCGGGGAGGGGCGGGGAGGGGGCGACAGCCCCGCTCACTTCAGCAGGTAGACCACGTCGTAGCCGCTGCGCTTGAACTGCGCCTTCAGCAGCGTGCCGTCGGCGGCGTACCACAGGTCGCGGTCGACCCCGCCGCTGATGCGGTGGTGCTGCGCCTCGACCTTGCGGGTGCCGAGGTCCACCGTGGCGGTCCCCAGGGCCTGCGAGGTCACCGAGTAGGGCTGGGCGTCGATGACGCTGAGCAGCGTCGGGCGTTTCAGCACCTCCGGCGTCCACAGCGTCAGCGGCAGCGCCGTGGGGACGGCCGTCGCGGCCTTGCCGTCCACCGTCAGCGCCCAGGCGTCGCCCTTGCGGGCCATCTCGATGCTGTGCGGCTTGCCGTCGTCGTCGGTGCGCGCCTGCATCGACTCGAGCTTGCCGCCGCGCCAGACCTCCTGCCGCTCGTGGTCGTAGCGGAAGTTGAGGAACAGCACCTTCACCCGCGTTGAGGCGGTGACGTCCACCTTCACGGTGTCGCCCTGCGGCTGGACGCGGACCTGCTCCTGCCCGACCGGGCTGCCGTCCATCAAAATGCTGTAGGTGAGAACCTTGGGCTCCGCCGCCTGGGGGGAACCGGCGAACCAGAAGCTCGCGATCAGAAGCGCCACGCCGGCGGCGCGTGAAACCACGCGGCCGCCGGACACGGCTGTCTCCACGGCGCCTGCACCCTGAGGCATACCGTCAACCCTCCCCAAAATACTCGGCTGTCGCGGCCGCCGGGGTTTGCCCCGGATTGCTGCACCGCCGCCGCGGACGCCCGTCTCTAAAAAAGCGCCCGATTGGTAAGACCAACGCTAGCGTGCGCTGACGAATGCGTCAAGGGCATGCCGCGTGCGCGAATCGCTCTCAACCGTCCAGCATCGAGGACAGCTTCATGGCCACGGCGGTGGACCCCTCCACCTTCAGCTTGCCCATGGTGTAGGCCAGCACCGGGTTGAGCTTGCCGTTGATCAGCTTGCCCAGGTTCTCCGGCGTGATGCGCAGCGTGCAGTCCGCCTCTCCGTCGGCGCGGGAGACGCTGACGTTCGCCGTGGTGGCGTCCACCAGGATGACGTCGCCGGCGCCGCCGAGCACGAAGCGCACCCGGGCGTTCAGGCCGCGCAGCTGCGCCGAGCGGGCCTGGATGTCGCGGACGAGTTCATCGACCATGAAGAGCTTCTCCGATTCTGTGTGCGGACTGTTGGTGTGCAACGCGCTTGACAGTACTTGCGCTTTACGTTTACGTCAACGTCATAAAGAGCGCGTTGGGCCTAACCCCAGCCGCGCAAGAAAGACATTGGGGAGTGACGTATGCAGATGCCCGAGACGCGCCCCGAGACGCGTGAGGTGGAGCGCCCCTGGCTGGCGCATTACCCCGCCGGGATCGACTGGTCCATGCCGATCGCGCCGCAGACGCTGGGGGACCTGTTCGACGCCGCGGCGGCGCGATTCGCCGGACGCCCGTGCCTCGACTTCCTCGGCCGCCGCTATACCTACGCCGAGGTGGCGGACCTCGTGAACCGCGCGGCCAAGGGCTTCCAGGCGCTGGGCGTCGGGCCGGGCAGCAAGGTCGGGCTGTGCCTGCCGAACACGCCCTACTACGTCGTCTGCTATTTCGCCGTGCTGAAGGCCGGCGGCACGGTGGTCAACTACAACCCGCTCTACGTCGAGCGCGAACTCGCCCACCAGATCGAGGATTCCGAGACCGACCTGATGGTCACGCTGGACGTGAAGCAGGTCTATCCGCGCGTCGGCGCCATGCTGGGCACCACCCGGCTGAAGCGCATCGTGGTCTGCCGCATGGACGGCATCCTGCCGACCGTGAAGAGCTGGCTGTTCAAGGTGCTGAAGCGCTCCGAGTTGGCGGACATCCCGGTGGACGACACGCACGTGCCGTTCGACGCGCTGCTCGCCAACGACGGCCGGTACAGGCCGGTGGCGGTGGACCCACGCTCCGCCGTCGCGGTGCTGCAGTACACCGGCGGCACCACCGGCGTGCCGAAGGGCGCCATGCTGACGCACGCCAACCTGACCGCCAACGTGCAGCAGGTGTCCGCGTGGTTCACCGGCGTGCAGGTCGGCGAGGAGCGGATGATGGCGGCGCTGCCGTTCTTCCACGTCTTCGCCATGACGGTGGTGATGAACCTCGGCCTCGCGGCGGGGGCGGAGCTGATCCTGCTGCCGCGCTTCGAGGTGAAGCAGGTGCTGAAGACCATCGCCAAGCGCCGGCCGACCCTCTTCCCCGGCGTGCCCACCATGTACAAGGCGCTGCTGGGCCATCCGGACGTCGCCAAGTATTCCCTGACCTCGATCCGCTATTGCATCTCCGGCGGCGCGCCGCTGCCGCTGGAACTGAAGCGGCAGTTCGAGGCGGTCACCGGCTGCGTGCTGGTCGAGGGCTACGGGCTCAGCGAATGCTCGCCGGTGTCCTCGGCCAACCCGCTGACCGGGGAGAACAAGGAGGGCTCCATCGGCATGCCGCTGCCCGGCGCCGTCATGGAGATCCGCTCGCTGGAGGACCCGTCCAGGCCGCTGCCCATCGGCGAGAAGGGCGAGGTGGTGATCGCCGGGCCGCACGTCATGGCCGGCTACTGGAAGCGGCCGGACGACACCGCGCAGACCGTCGTCGGCGGGTACCTCCGCACCGGCGACGTCGGCATCATGGACAAGGACGGCTACATCTTCCTGATGGACCGCCTGAAGGACCTGATCATCTGCGGCGGCTACAACGTCTACCCGCGCGTCATCGAGGAGGCCATCTACCTCCATCCGGAGGTCGAGGCGGTGACCGTCATCGGCGTGCCCGACGACTACCGCGGCCAGAGCCCCAAGGCCTTCGTGCAGCGCCGCAAGGGCTCCGCCCTGACCGCCGAAGGGTTGAAGGAGTTCCTGGCCGACAAGCTGTCGCGCATCGAGATGCCCAAGCACATCGAATTCCGCGACGAACTGCCCAAGACCGCCATCGGCAAGCTGTCCAAGAAGGAGCTGATCGCCGAGGAGAAGCAGAAACGGGAGGGATAAGCGGGACGCGCACTTTGTCGCAGGCCCTTCCTGTGCTAGGAAGGGACAAACCGGCGGATCGGACGTTTACGAGAGCGTCACGTCCATGACCTGGACGTCAACGACAAGCCGGCGCAACGGGAGACGAAGGTGCGCGCGCCCATGGATGAGCTCTACACGGTGAACCAGCTGGCCGAGGAACTGGGGATCACGCCCCGGACCCTGCGGTTCTACGAGGCCAAGGGCCTGCTCTCGCCGCGGCGCGTCGGCAACAACCGGGTCTATTCCAAGCGCGACCGCGCCCGGCTGAAGCTGATCCTGCGCGGCAAGCGCCTGGGCTTCTCGCTGGAGGAGATCAAGGAGTACCTGGATCTCTACAACGTGGACCCCAGCCAGCAGGAGCAGATGCGCGTCCTGCTCGCCCGCATCCGCGAGCGTCTGGACGCCCTGGCCCAGCAGCGCCAGGACCTGGAGGCCACCGTGTCGGAGCTGAAGGACATCGAAACGCAGGTGGTGAACACGCTCAAGGAGCGCGGCACCCCGCTGGAGGCCTGACGCCGGCTCCGCGCCGCCCGGGCCTCCGCCATGGAGGGTTGGGAGGCGCGGTATGAACCTGCTGTTCCGTCTGGTGCTGGTGATCGTCGCGTCGCTGCTGCGCAAGCGGCTGGCGCCGATGGAGAAGTCGTGCGTCGCGTTCCGCGTGTGGCCGACCGACCTCGACCTCAACATGCACATGACCAACGCGCGCTATTTCAGCGTGATGGACCTCGGCCGCCTGGACCTCGTCGTGCGGTCCGGGCTGGCCGGGACGATGCTGCGCAATCGCTGGCAGCCGGTGCTGGGCGCGACGACGGTGCGCTTCCGCCGGCCGCTGAAGCCGTTCCAGCGCTACGAGGTGGTCAGCCGGGTGCTGTGTTGGGACGACCGCTGGTTCTACATGGAGCAGCGCGCCGAGACGCCGCAGGGGACCGCGGCGGTGGCGGTGATGCAGGGCGCGTTCGTCGGCAAGGGCGGAATCGTCGCGCCGGCGGCGATGCTGCGCGAGGCCGGCATGCCGCACGAGAGCCCGCCGATGCCGGACTTCGTGGCGTCCTGGCGGCCGCAGAGCCTCCCGGTGGAGCAGGCGGCGTAGCGGGCTCCACGTTGCAAAAGAACAAGTGAGGGGAAGAGACGATGAAGGTGCTGGTGCCCGTGAAGCGGGTGGTGGACTACAACGTGAAGATCCGCGTCAAGGCGGACGGCTCGGGTGTGGAGACCGCCAACGTCAAGATGTCGATGAACCCCTTCGACGAGATCGCCGTCGAAGAAGCGGTTCGCCTCAAGGAAACCGGCAAGGCCACCGAGGTGGTCGCCGTCTCCATCGGCCCGGCCGGTGCCCAGGAGACGCTGCGCACCGCGCTCGCCATGGGCGCGGATCGCGCCATCCTGGTGCAGACCGACGCCGAGGTGCAGCCGCTGGCCGTCGCCAAGG
>NZ_JBOZRT010000142.1:0-5498 GCF_050789165.1 Azospirillum sp. | reverse complement strand
CGATTCCGCCTCGCTGCAGGCGTTCCATCCAGGCGTCTGAGACGCTCTTGCCCGTCACTGCCTCCCAAAGATAATACATCAGGTGCCCGCCATCCAGGACCGGCAGCGGCAGCAGATTGAGCACCCCCAGGCTCACGCTGATCAGGGCGAGAAACACGAGGTATTGCGTGAGCCCGAGGCTCGCGGACTTGCCTGCATAGTCGGCGATGGTGAGCGGACCGCTCAGGTTCTTCAGCGAAGCCTCGCCGATCACCATCCGGCCCATCATGCGCAGCGACAGCACAGACACCTCCCAGGTGCGCACCGCGCCCTTGACCAGGCCGTCGAGCGGACCGTGCCGCACCGTCACCATCTGCGGCGGCGCGCCGACATAGGCGCCGATGCGGCCGATCGGCTGGTCGCCGTCGCGCGCGGCGTCGGGCTGCACCGGCACTTCCACGGTGCGCCCGTCGCGCTCCACGCGCCAGGTCTCGCGCGCCGGCTGGCCGGCGGCGGCGCTGGCACGAATCAGCTCGTGCAGTTGCTGGCCGTCGACGACCGGCGCCGCGCCGATCGCGAGCACCCGGTCACCCCGCTGCAGGCCCGCGCGCGCGGCGGCGCCGCCGGGCATCACCTCGCCGATGACCGGCGCGGTCCACGGGCCGAGGATGCCGATGCGGCGAAAGAGCTGGGCGTCGGCCTCGCGCGAGGGCAACGTGCCCAGCGCCAGCACGGCTTCGCGGGCGCCGCGCTCGTCGGGCCGCACGAACTGCAGTTTCACGTCGCGCCCGTCGAGCGCCCCGCGCGTGAGCAGCCAGCGCAGTTCCTCGAACGAGCGCAGCGGGCGCAACGGCTCGCCGTCGAAGCCGGCCTGCTGCACCTGCTCGCCGCCACGCAGCCCGGCCTCCTGCGCCACCGATCCGGCCACCGGGCTGGCCAGCACCGGCGTCGGCTCCTGCACGCCATACCAGTTGACGGCGGCATACAGCAGCACGGCCAGCAGCAGGTTGGCCGCGGGACCGGCCGCCACGATCGCGGCGCGCGAGCGCAGCGGCTGGGTGTTGAACGCGAGGTGGCGCTCGGCCGGGTCCACCGGCCCTTCGCGTTCGTCCAGCATCTTCACGTAGCCGCCGAGCGGAAAGGCGCCGACCACGAACTCCGTGTCCTGGCCCGGCCGCTGGCGCCGCGGCTTCCATCGATACAGCACGTGGCCGAAGCCGACTGAAAACCGCAGCACCTTCACGCCACAGGCGACCGCGACGCGATAGTGCCCGTACTCGTGCACGGCGATGAGCAGCCCGAGAGCCACGATGAATGCAACGATTGTGAGCATCTTCCGATTCCCCTCAGGACGGCAGCCGGCCCACCGCCTGGCCGGCGGCGTGCCGCGCCATGCGGTCGAGCTCCAGCAGCTCGTCCAGCGACTGGGGGTTGGACGGCGTCACCGCCGACAAAGTTGCAAGGTTCACCGCATGGATCTGGTCGAAGCGGATGCGCGCCTCCAGGAAAGCGGCGACCGCGACCTCGTTCGCGGCGTTCAGGACGGCGGTGGTGCCGGGCGCCGCCCGCAGGCTTTCCCACGCGAGGCGCAGCCCGGGAAAGCGCTCGCGATGGCCGCGGCTGTCCAGGGCCTCGAACGTCATGTCCGCCAGCGTGTGGAAGTCGAGCGTGGCCGCCCCGGATTCGACCCGGTCCGGCCACGCCAGTCCGTAGGCGATCGGCACCCGCATGTCGGGCGTGCCCAGCTGCGCCACCACCGAGGCGTCGCGGTACTGCACCATCGAATGGATCACGCTCTGGGGGTGGATCACCACCTCCAGCCGCTCCGGCTCAAGCCCGAACAGGTAGCGGGCCTCGATCACCTCGAGCGCCTTGTTCATCATGGTGGCCGAGTCGACCGAGATCTTGCGACCCATCACCCAGTTGGGATGGGCGCAGGCTTCCTCGGGCGTCACGTTGCGCAAGGTCGCGGGCTCGCGGGTGCGGAACGGCCCGCCCGACGCGGTGAGGATGATCTTCTCGACGCGCGTGTCCCAGGTACCCGGGTCCTCCGGCAGCGACTGGAAGATCGCCGAATGCTCGCTGTCGATCGGCAGCAGCGTGGCGCCGCCTTCGTGCACGGCGCGCATGAACAGGTCGCCGCCGACCACCAGCGCCTCCTTGTTGGCCAGCAGCAGCCGCTTGCCGGCCCGCGCGGCAGCCAGGCACGAAGACAGTCCGGCGGCGCCGACGATCGCCGCCATCACCAGGTCGACCTCTTCGTGGGACGCCACTTCGTCCAGCGCAGCCTGGCCCCACAGCACGCGCGTCCCCAGCCCCGCGGTCCGCAAGCGCCCGGCGAGCTCGCGGGCCGCGGACTCGTTCGCCATCACCGCAAAGGCGGGCGTGAAGCGCAGGCATTGCTGCAACAGTTCGTCGACGCGCGTGGCGGCGCTGAGCGCGAACACCTCGAAGCGGCCGGGATGGCGCGCGATCACGTCCAGCGTGCTGGCGCCGATCGAACCGGTGGCCCCGAGGACGGTGACGCGGCGCTTCACGAGACGGAGGTCGCCAGCATCATGGCGAGCGGCAGGGTCGGCAGCAAGGCGTCGACCCGGTCGAGGACGCCGCCGTGACCGGGGAGCAGCCCACTGGAGTCCTTCATGCCGGCGCTGCGTTTGACGAGCGACTCGACCAGGTCCCCCACCACGCTCATGGCGGCCAGGAAGATCGCGCCGAGCGCGAGCAGCCACCAGCCATGCGCGGCGAGCCGGCTGTAGAGGCTCGGCACCCGCGCCTGCAGCGCGCCGTCGGCGAAGGCCCAGGCCAGCGCCAGCACCACGACGCCAGCCATGCCGCCCCACACGCCTTCCCAGCTCTTGCCGGGACTGATGGAAGGAGCGAGCTTGCCCTTGGTGAACTTGAGGCCGAAGGCGCGGCCGGCGAAGTACGCGAAGATGTCCGCCACCCACACCAGCACCAGCACCGACAGCAGGAAGTTGACGCCGATCACCTTGGCCTGTGCCACGGCGAGCCAGGCGATCCACAGCGCCAGCACGCCCAGGGCCAGCCGCGCCGGCCGCGGAATATGGGGCCAGCCGGCCACGCCCGCGCGCAACAGCCAGGCGCCCGCCAGGACCCAGAGTCCGCCGGCAACGGCCCACAGCAGCGGCAGGCGCTGCGCCAGCAGCCCGAGCTGCCACGATCCGGCGCACAGCACCACGCAAACCGCCGCCGAAGCGACCGAGCCGCCCTGCCCCAGGCCGTTCAGGCGCCCCCATTCCCACGCGCCGGCGGCAATCAAGACCAGCGTGACCACAACGAACGGGACGTGCTCGGGCCAGAACAGCGCCGGCAGCAGGATCGCCAGCAGGACCAGGGCGGTGATGACGCGCTGCTTCAGCATGCGGCGCCCGGAATCACGCGGCTTTCCGGGCCGCCGGCTGCGCCACTTGCTCGGAGGTCTTGCCGAACCGGCGCTCGCGACCGGCGTAGTCGGCCAGCGCCGCATCCAGTTCCTCGGCACCGAAGTCGGGCCACAGCTTGTCGGTGAAATAGAGCTCGGCGTACGCCGCCTGCCACAGCAGGAAGTTGCTGAGGCGGTGCTCGCCGCCGGTGCGGATGATCAGGTCCGGGTCCGGCACGTGCGCCAGCGAAAGCGCGCCGGCCAGGCTGGCCTCGGTGATCGGCTGCCCCGCGGCGGCCAGCCGCGCCGCGGCGGCGGCGATGTCCCAGCGGCCGCCGTAGTTGAAGCAGATGTTGAAGACCAGCCGCGTGTTCGCGGCGGTGGAGGCCTCGGCCTGGGCGAGCCCGGCCTGCACCTTCTCCGATAGCCCGGAGCGGTCGCCGACGAAGTTCACCCGCACCCCTTCGGTCCTGAGTTGCGGCACCTCGCGTGCGAGCGCCAGGCCCAGCAGCTCCATCAGGCCCGATACCTCGTCGGCCGGGCGGTTCCAGTTCTCCGACGAGAACGCGAACACCGTCAGTACCTTGATGCCGCGGTCGCCGCAGTGCCGCACGCAGGCACGCAGGGCGTCCATGCCCTTCTTGTGGCCGGCGACGCGCGGCAGGTAGCGGCGGGTGGCCCAGCGGCCATTGCCGTCCATGACGATGGCGACGTGGTGAGGCAGGTTGTTCATCGATTGCGGTGCGGTGCGGCGCGGCCGCGGGCGGTGGCAGGCAGGCGCGAGCTGGCGGCTCACACCGCCATGATCTCCTGCTCCTTGGCGTGCACCAGCTGATCGATCTCCGCCACGTGGCGGTCGGTGATCTTCTGGATCTCGGCCTCGGAGCGCTTGAGGTCGTCCTCGGAGGCGTGCTTGTCCTTGACGAGCCGCTTCACGTGTTCGTTGGCATCGCGGCGCAGGTTGCGGATCGCGATCTTCGCGGCCTCGCCCTCGTGCCGGACCACCTTGGTCATTTCCTTGCGCCGCTCCTCGCTCATCGGCGGCATCGGCACCCGGATCAGTTCGCCCACGGACGCGGGATTCAGGCCGAGGTCGCTGTCGCGGATGGCCTTCTCGATCTTCGGCGCCATGTTCTTTTCCCACGGCTGCACGCTCAGCGTCCGGTTGTCGAGCACCGAGACGTTGGCGACCTGGCTGATCGGCACGCTGGAGCCGTAGTAGTCCACGTGCACGGTGTCCAGCAGCCCGGGACTCGGGCGGCCGGTACGGATCTTGACCATGGTCTGCTTGAACGCGGCGATGGACTGGTCCATCTTGCCCTGCATGGTCTTGGTGATTTCGGGGATTGTCGTCATAGCTCTCTCCTCACAGCGATTCGTCAGGCGTAGACCAGCGTGCCCTCGTCGTCTCCCATCACCACGCGGCGCAGGGCGCCGTGCTTGACGATGGAAAAGACCCTGATCGGCAGCTTCTGGTCGCGGCACAGCGCGAAGGCGGTGGCATCCATGATGCCGAGATTCCGGGACATCGCTTCGTCGAACGAGATCTTGGCGTAGCGGGTGGCCGAAGGGTCCTTCTGCGGATCGGCCGAATAGACGCCATCCACCTTGGTCGCCTTGAGCACGAGCTCGGCGCCGATCTCGGCGCCGCGCAGCGCCGCGGCGGTATCGGTGGTGAAGAACGGGTTGCCGGTGCCGGCCGCGAAGATGACGACCTTGCCTTCCTCGAGATACTGCAGCGCCTTCGGCCGCACGTAGGGCTCGACCACCTGCTCGATCGCGATGGCCGACATGACGCGCGGGATCAGTCCCTGCTTGTTCATCGCGTCGGCCAGCGCCAGCGCGTTCATCACGGTGGCCAGCATGCCCATGTAGTCGGCGGTCGCGCGGTCCATCCCGACCGAACCGCCGGCCACGCCGCGGAAGATGTTGCCGCCGCCGATCACGATGGCCACCTGCACGCCCATCTTCACGACCTCGGCCACCTCTTCGACCATCCGCACGATGGTGCCGCGGTTGATGCCGAATGCATCGTCGCCCATCAGGGCCTCGCCAGACAGCTTCAGCAGGATTCGCTTGTGGGCTGGCTGGGCGACGGACATGAGGCAGGCTCCTTGTAAAACGGGTTGAGTGT
>NZ_JBOZRT010000141.1:0-2452 GCF_050789165.1 Azospirillum sp. | reverse complement strand
GCCTCCTCCGCCAAGCCCACGGCGTCGGCCGCGGCGCCGTTGCCGACACCATCGTCCGGCTCGTCCGCACCGGCCTGGAGCAGGGCTTCGATGCCGGCTCGGCGGCCGAGATCGACGCCTTCGCCCGGTTCGCCCTGGATTCCGAGCACGGCGCCAAGAAGGGCATCGCCCTGTTCCTGGAGAAGAAATCCCCGCCGCTGCCCGCCCGCCCGCGCCGCGAATCCCGCGACGGCGTCCTGCCCATCGGCAGCCCGTTCTTCCCCGGCGCCACGCCGCTGCCCAAGTGGCAACTCGGCCAGGCCGTTGTCCGCGACCTGGAGACCGGCGGCGCCGCGCACGGCGACCCGCAGGACGCCGAACAGGAAGTCGTCGTCCCCGTCCCCGAGCCCGGCCCCAACCAGGCGCTGGTCTACGTCCTGGCCTCGGAGGTCAACTACAACGACGTCTGGGCGATCACCGGCATCCCGGTCTCGCTGTTCGACGAGCACGACGAGGACGTGCACGTCACCGGCTCCGGCGGTGTCGGCATGGTGGTGCGGCTGGGCGAGGCGTTGCAGGCGCAGGGGCGGCTGAACGTCGGCGACCTCGTGGCGGTGTACTCCGGCGTCTCCGACCTGCTGGACCCGGAGGCCGGCGCCGACCCGATGTTCACCGACTTCCACATCCAGGGCTACCAGTCGCCGGACGGCAGCCACCAGCAGTTCATGCTGGCCGACGGCCCGCAGCTGTTCCCCCTGCCCGCCGGCCTGACGCTGGAGGAGGCCGGCAGCTACATGCTGGCTGCCGGCACCGCCTACCGGTCGCTGGTCACCGCACTGGACGTGCAGCCGGGCAAGCGCCTGCTGGTCGAGGGCGCGGCCGGCGGCACCGGCGCCTGGACCGTCGAGCTGGCGCTCGCGCGGCGCATGAAGGTGACCGGCATGGTGTCGTCGGAGCGCCGCGCCGCCGCGATCCGCGCCCGCGGCGCGCAAGCGGTGGACCGCTCCGCCTTCGAGGCCGCCTTCACCCGCATCCCCGCCGACCCGCAGGCCTGGGGACCATGGGAGCAGGAGGGCGCCGGATTCCTCGACTCCGTCCGCGCCGCCAACGGCGGCCACCTCGTGGACTACGCCGTCAGCCACGCCGGCGAGACCACCTTCCCGCGCAGCTTCCAGGCGCTGGCGCCCGGCGGCGCCCTGACCTTCTTCGGCGCCTCGTCCGGCTACCACATGACCTTCATCGGCAAGCCCGGCGCCGCCGAGCCCGCCGACATGCTGCGCCGCGCGCGCCTGCGCCCCGGCGAGGCGGTGCTGGTGTTCTACGGGGCGGGAGCGCGCGGCCTGCGCGACGACATGGCGCTGGCGGCCATCGAGGCGGCGCGCGAGGCCGGGGCGCGCGTCTGCGTCGTCGCCGACCAGGACTCCGAACGCGACTTCGTGCTGTCGCTGGGCTACGGCGAGGCGCTGGCCGGCGCGGTGTCGCTGGCCGAGATCGCGCGCCGCGTGCCGCACTTCCGCTGGCCGGAGACCATGCCCGACCTGCCCGACCCGCAGACCGAGACCGCCGCCTTCAAGGAGGCCGTCCGCCTGTTCACCGAGGAGACGTTCAAGCCGCTGGGCCAGGCGGTGGGCCGCATCCTGCGCTCCGCCGACAACCCGCGCGGCATGCCCGACGTGGTGGTCGAGCGGGCGCGGCGCGACACGCTGGCGGTGTCGACGATGGTCGTGAAGCCGCACACCGGCCGCGTCGTCTTCTGCGGCGACATGGCCGGCAAGCGCTACAGCTTCTACGCCCCGCAGGTGTGGATGCGGCAGCGGCGGATCCTGATGCCGACCGCTGCGATCGTCGGCACGCACCTGTCGAACGCGGCGGAGATCGCCGGCCTGAACAGGGTCATCGCCTCGGGCGTGGTGCGGGTGCCCGGCACCCACCTGGGCGCATGGGACAGCCTTCCCACCCTGCATCAGGCGATGTGGGAGAACCGGCTGCCCGAGGCGACCGGCGGCGCGTCGAAGGCGGTGGTCAACCACGCGCTGCCCGAGGCGGGACTGAAGTCCCGCGATGAGCTGCTGATCGCCTGGGCCGGGCGCGGGACCGCGTAGGCGCGTCCGGCGTCAGCCGCCGGCACCGCCCGAGGAGCCGCCGCCGCCGCTGCCTTGGACGGGCTTCTGCCCCGGCGGGCCACTGGCGCCCGGCGGCCCCTGCACGCCCGGTCCGCTGTAGGTGCCGGCGCTGGAGCCGCTCTGCGGGTTGTCGACGGTCGGTGCCTGACACGCGGCCAGACCGACGCCGAGCGCGAGCAGAAGGGCAATTCGTGAGGTCATGGTCGATTCTCCTCGGTGTGCCCTGACAACACCGCGCCGCCACGAAGCGTTGCGCCACGGGAATCGCTTGAAGACATTCACGCGGTTGGGTGAATGAGAGCGTTGAGGTAATCGGTTGACCAAGAAGCCATTTTTCGACGCACCTTGAG
>NZ_JBOZRT010000140.1:0-29553 GCF_050789165.1 Azospirillum sp. | reverse complement strand
TGCTGGTGGCGCGGGCCGAGGCGTTCAGCGCCGACGGGCTGGAGCGGCTGAAGGCGGCGCTGGTCGAGCAGCTTAAGCTCTCCGGCCTCAAGGAGCCCTCCTTCGAGGGCGGTGGCGACGCCGCCCACTGAGCCGGGCCGCGGCGGCGCACGGCCTATCGCCGTTGCGCCAGCAGCGGACGGGCGACCCCGGACGCCAGCAGACGGCGCAACGCCGCCCGGGTCGCCTCCGGGGATGCCGCGCCGCCCGGCGCGGCGACGGCCTCGGGTGGGGCGATGAAGAAGGGCGGCGCACCGATGTTGGGCCGACTGCGGTAGAGGGACAGCGCGACGGCCGTCACGCTGACGTCGCCAAGCTCGGAGGCCGGCCTCGTGTGGGCGTGCAGCAGAACCGCCAGAAGCGCCGGGTCGGCGAGGCGTTCGTCGTTCGCGGCGAGCGTGAGCACCGCAGGCCCGCCGTCGCCCAGCAGGGACGTCAGCTCCTCCGCCGGGCTGTTGCACGGATGGGGCTGATGCCGTAGGCCATGGCTCCACCTCCGTTCAGGTTCCTGGCCGTGCCCTACAAAGCGAACGCTGCCCGCCGTCACCACATCACACGACCGAAGCGGCGCGTGACCAATTGGGCCGCTTATGACGAGGCCTTGCGTCAGCGCGGCAGCCTCACCGTCTGGGTGAGCGACGAGGCGGTGGCGCAGTGGAAGGCGGCGCCCCGTACCACACCGGGTGGTCAGCCTCACTACTCGGACTTGGCTATCATGACGGCCTTGATGCTGAGGGCGGTGTTCCGTTTGGCGCTGCGCCAGACCGAGGGGCTGATCGGTTCCGTCTTGCACCTGCTCGGGCTTGATCTGCCGGTGCCGGATCACTCCACCATCGCGCGCCGCGCCCGGACGGTGACGCTGCCCTCAGCACCGCGCTCGAGCGGCGCGCCCATCCACCTGCTGGTGGACAGCACCGGGCTGAAGCTGTGTGGGCCGGGCGAATGGCTGATCGAGAAGCACGGCACCAGGAAGCGGCGCTCCTGGCACGCCTTGCACATCGGCATGGACGCGGGCAGCGGCCGGATTGTCGCCGCCACGCTGACCGGGCGCGGCGTCGATGACGCCTTGCAGGTCGGCCCCTTGCTCGATCAGATAGCCGGGCCGGTGGCCTCGCTGACCGGGGACGGCGCGTATGACCGGAGCGGCGTCTACGCGTCCGTGCACGAGCGCCATCCCGAGGCCGCGGTGGTGGCGCCACCGCGCCGCGATGCCGTGCTCAGCGACGCCGCCGAGACCGTGCCCACCCAGCGTGACCGCCACATCCAGATGATCGCGCAGCAGGGCCGAATGGCGTGGCAGCGGGCCAGCGGCTACAACAAGCGGGCGGGCGTGGAAAGCCAAATGGCGCGCTGGAAGGGCGTCCTCGGCGAGGTGCTGCGCTTCCACTGTGACGCGGCGCAGGCCACCGAGGTCGCCATCGGCGTCGTGGTCCTCAACCGCATGCTCGACCTCGGACGCCCGAACTCTGTCCGCGTCGCCTGATTACCAACGGGGCTGGGGCAATATCTTGCTCAGCTCACCTCGCTGCAACACGCCGGTGACGATCCGCAAGCACCGCGTCGCGCCGGAACGGGCGGCCGTTTACGTAGACACCTGGGCCGACGTCTTTCCGGTGCGCGAGGCGATCTTTGCCGACGTCGCCGATGCCATGCGGGTGCATCGGAACCATGGCATCCCGTTCTGGGACGGCATGATCTGGGCGGTCACCCGGCGGGCCGGGGCCCGCTTCCTGCTCAGCGAGGATCTTCAGGATGGGCGCGAGCTGGAAGGGGTGCGGGTGGTGAACCCCTTCAACCCAGCAAACGCCGGCATGCTCGAGGATGCCTTGAGCCTGTGATCGCGCTGGGCGTCGTCCCCCTGGGCTCTGGCCCCTCATCCTGTGAGGTCGGCTTTGTCCGTGAGGAGGCCCAGCTTCACGAGCCTGGCGGCGATCGACCCGCGCGTGCGCCGGAAATGCTCCTGCAACGCGGCGCCCCCCACGCCCTCGTCGCGTGATTGCTCACCGGGCTGGCTGAGGGCGTGCCGCCAGTTGGGCCCTCCGCGCATTGGGGGTGGTTGGTGATCTGGTGTTGCGTTGCATGGCGGGACATGAGTCAACAGCGGGATGACGGTTCCGCCGCGCTATCGCCTGAGTGAGGCCGAGAAGGACGCCCTGCTCGTTGAGCAGGCGGCGCTGATCGAGCGTTTGGTCGCGCGGATTGCCGAACTGGAAGCGCTGGTCGGCAAGCCGAAGAAGACCTCGACGAACTCGCACGTTCCGCCGTCGCAGGATGGTCCCGGGCGTGAGAGCCGCAAGGCGAAGCGGCGGCGCAAACCGCGGCCGTCCCGCCCCGGCGTCGCCCGCCCGCTCGCCCCGGACCCTGATCGCACCGAGCGCCGTCTGGCCGAGAGCTGCCCTCATTGCCAGGTGGCGCTGTCACCGGCGGCCCAGCGGTGCCGGCATCGCTACGACCACATTGACCTGCCCGAGGTCCGCCCGGTGGTGACGCGGGTCGAGCTGTTTGGCGGCCGCTGCGGGCAGTGCGGGCGGCGCTACCGGGCCGAGCCGCCCGCCGCCATGCCGCCGGGCACGCCGTTCGGGCCCGGCATCCGCTCGCTGCTGGCCTACCTGCACCACAGCCATCATATCGGCATCGAGCGCCTGGCGCGGATGCTGAAGGAACTGTTCGGGCTGAGCATCTCCGAGGGCGCCATCGCCAACGCATTCCGCCGCCTGGGGCCGGCCTTCGACACGGCCTGTGCGGCGATCAAAGCCAAGCTGTTGGGCGCCTCGATCATCGCCTCGGACGAGACCACGACACGGGTCAACGGCGTGACGCACTGGCAGTGGGTCTTCCATTCCGATGCGGCCGTGCTGCACACCATCGCCCCCAGCCGGAGCCGGGCGGTGGCCGCCGAGGTCCTGGGCGAGCATCGGCCCGAAGTGTGGATCTCGGACCGCTATGCTGGGCAGCAGGAACTGGGGCGCATCCATCAGGTCTGTCTGGCCCATGTGCTTCGGGACGTGCAGTACGCCATCGACTGCGGCGACAGCGTGGTGGCGCCGAAGATCCGTGACCACCTGCGCTGGGCCATCCGGGCTGGCAAACGAAGACCGGACCTGAAGGACAGCACGCTCGCCGCTTACGCCGCCAAGGCCGAGCGCGGCCTCGACGTTCTGGTCGGGGTTCCCGCCGCCCATCCGGCCGGGCGCGAGCTGCAGCGCCAGATCAAGGCGTGGCGCGGCAAGTTCTTCGTCTTCCTCGCTGATCGCCGCGTGCCGCCGACCAACAACGGAAGTGAGCAGGAGATCCGCCCCTCCGTGGTCTTCCGCAAGGTGACCAACGGCTTCCGCTCCGACTGGGGGCCGGGCATCCACGCCGGGTACCGCTCAGTCACCGGAACCGCGCGCCGCCAAGGCCAGTCCGCCTGGACCGCCGTCCGCGACCTGATCGACGGCACCTTCGTCGTCGCCTGACCGCTCACCGGCCGCCACCCCCGTGAGCAATCACCTCGTCGCGGTACAGGCGCGCCAGGTCCGCATCCTGCTCAGCTGTCCAGGGCTGCCCGGTGTTCTCCGGCAGGCCACGCTCCAGCGCGCGCTGGCGCAGCGCGTGTTCGCGCTGCTCGGGAGTGAGTTTGGGTTTGGCGGTGCGCGCCGGCGGCCGGTAGCCGCCCTCGTTGAGCAGGCGGTTGCCCCGCATCAGGAGCACCTCCACCCAGAACACCTGGGCGCGCTCGGCCGCCGCGCCGCCGCGCGTTTCCTCGAGCACCACGAAGACGGGCGCCGTCCCGGCCTGACGCAGCGCCCGCAGCCGCTCGTCCACCCGGGGGTGCTCGCCCATCCGGTACGCCCGCGCGCCGTGAAGGGTGCCAACGTAGAACACCCGGTGGTCGGAGGGATCGACGATGGCGAAGACCACCCAGGGGTCCGCACCATCGGCTGGTCCGTCCCCGTCGGTGGAATCATGGGACTCCATCACCGTCGTTCTCCGTGTCGGCGTCAAAGACTTGCGGGAAATAGGCCAGCCCTGTGCCGAACAGCCCGCTATCGGCACCAGGTGCGGGCGTCGGAGCCGTGCGGACACGGGCGGGAGCCGGACTGTCGACAAGTTCGTCCGCGCCGGGTGGCTCGTAGAAGGGCAGCGCCAGCTGCCCGTCAGGCTCGGCGGCGTAGGGCAGCCCCGGCAGGGTCCGGCGCTCGGCGCCCGGAAGCACGTACTGCTCGCCCTGCTCGGTCCGTTCGGTGCGCGGCATGCCAGTGTCCCTTTGGCTCGTTCCCCAGGATTGGCCGGACCGCCGGGTCCGTCAACCGCCCCCTCCGCTAGCCCAGCAGGTCGCCGGCGCGGTTGCGCAGGGCGTCGCCGGCCTCGTAGTAGCCGGCGGCGACGCTGAGCGAGCGGTGGTCGGAGAGCGCCATGGCCTCCTGCAGCGGCACGCCGTCGCGGCCGGCCTGGGTGAGGAAGCCGGCGCGCAGGCTGTGCGCCGACAGCCCGGCGGGGTCGAGGCCGGCCAGCCGCGCCCGCTCCTGGACGATGCGCGCCACGGTGCGGTCGGAGAGCGGCCTGGGCTCGCCGTCCGCCCCGCGGATCGTCACCACCCGTCCCCGCTTGCTCACCTTGCGGAACAGCGGCCCGTCGACGATCCCCTCCTCCGCCAGCACCGCCAGCCAGGCGCGCAGCGCCGCGGCGGCGCGGCCGCGCACCGGGAAGGCTTTGCGGGCGCCGTCCTGGCGCGCCTTGCGGACGCCGAGGGTCAGCACGTAGTCATCCCCCACCGCCTCGAGATCCTCAATCCGCAGCGCCACGATCTCCGACCGCCGCCGCCCCCCCGAGGCCCACCCCACCAGCAACAGCGCCCGGTCGCGCAGGTCCTCAGTGGCGTTGCCGGTGCTGACCGCAAGGAGCGGCAGCAGCACCTCGTCACGCGTCGCCGCCCGCGCCTTCTTCGGAGTCACACCGCGCCGGGCCAGCGCCCGGCGGGTGACCTTGAGCAGCTCGCGGATCGGGGCGCTGAGGGTGGGCGGGGGGAGGTCGAGCATCCGGTGCATGGCGGCGAGGCAGGCGAGGCGGCGCTCGACGGTGGCCAAGCGGTGCGGCCCGGGCTTGCGCTTGATGCCGGCGGCGAGCAGGGCGGCCTCGACGCGCGGGTCAAGCCCCTCGACGTGGTCGAGGATGAAGCGCTCGACGACGGCGACCGATACCGCTTGTCCGGCGGCCAGGGGGAGGGGGGTGCCGACGGTGGCGGCGTGCCACGCCTCCCAGTAGGCGCGGTCGGACCGGTAGCCGCGCAGCGTGTTGGGGGCGGTGCCGTCGGCGAAGAGCGCGCGGCGGCGTTCCCGGTCCTCGGGACGCAGGACATCGGGCAGGGCGCCCTGCCCGTCCGGCTCGACGATGACGGTGAGGTCGCTCATGGCGGCGCGGCTCCGGAGGGGGATGTGGCGGGGCCCTCCCCCACCCCGGTCGGGCGGGTTCGGAGGGGGTATTTTGGCTGGATTTTTCTGGTCCGACAAGGGTTCATTATCGGACCTAAAAGACCATGTTCCACCTTCTGCAATGGAATTCACCGCTTTGAAGCTATCTGCTAGTTTGGTTTCCCAAGAACCGCCGTTGCCGCGCTGAAGGTGTTGACCGTGTTTGTTCTCTCGGGCCACGAAAATCCCGATCCCGCAACCCGCGCCGCCGCGTTCGAGCGCGCCGGCCTGGCCATCGCCCGCCTCGACGCCAGGCTCGATGGGCACCCGCTGCTCGCCGCCTGGCAGCACTGGGTCCGCCTTGAGGCGGTGCGCGCCCACGCCGGCCTCGACGGTTTCCGCATCCCGCCGCACCGGCTCGCCGCCGTGATCGAGGGCCTGCGCCTGCGGCCGCTCGAAACAGCGTCGCTGCCGGAGCGCGGCGCCGACCTCGACGCCCTGCACCACGCGCTGCGCTTGTACGGCCTGCTGCTCGCCGCCGCCGACCGCCGCCCCGAGCGGGAGCTGGACGACACCACCGACGCGCCCGAACACCGACGCCTCGTCGAGGACGCGCTGTGGGCGCTCACCCGGCCGGCCGCCGGCGCCCGCCTGCCGGCGCTCGCCCAGGCGATGCGCGCATGGATCACCGACGACCGTCCGCGCGGCGCGGTGCGCGCCGCCCTGCCGGCGGCGCTGCAGGCCACCGGCGTGACCCGTATCCTGCTGCCGCTCCTTGCCGGCGCCGACACGCTGCGCCCGGACAGTCCGGGCGACCCGGATGGCTGGGCACTCGCGTTCGCCCGCAGCCTCGTGCGCGAGGCCGAGGACGGGCTCGCGGTCCTGCGCCGCCTCGAGCACGCCTGGCGCGCTGCTCGCGCAGCGATCGGCCAGCGCCGCTCCACCAGCCGCCTGCCCGCCGCCGTCGATCTGCTCGCCGCCACCCCCTTGCTCGGCCCCGCCCGCCTCGCCGCCCTGCTCGGCTGCTCCGTGCGCGGCGCCGGCCTGATGATGGAGGAGCTGGTGGCGTGCGGGGCGGCGGTCGAGGTGACCGGGCGCACCACCTATCGTCTGTACGGGCTGCCCGGCACCGAGGGGATCCGCGGCGAGACGGCGGGCCCGCGGCGTTACGGGGCGCGGCGCGGCCGGCCGCCGAAGATCGTCGTGCCGGAGCCGCTGAGCGCGACCGAGCCGCCGCCGCCCCCGGCGGTGCCCGCCCGCCTGGAGCGCCTGGAGATCGACACCGCCGCCCTCGACGCCCTGCTCGCCGACACGAGCCGCGTCATCGAGCGGGTGCAAGGCATGCTCAAGGCGCACGCCACGAATAAGGGGTCAACGGGACCGTGAAGTGCGGCGTAGGCCGGACAATGCGGGGCGCCCTTACGTCTCGGGGGCGTCCGGCGGCGGAGCCAGTGTCCACCCGGCGATGATCTGCACCGCGTAGCGGGCGGCTTGGTTGTCGGGGATCGCAAAGTGGCGGCGCAGTTCGACCACAGCCGCCCATTCCCCGCCTTCGCGGTAGGCGGCTTGGATGGCGTCGGCGGCGTCTCGGCTGATCACGAACATGACGTCAGTGTAGCGCCACGGACGGTTCGGCGGCAGGGGAGGAAAATAGAGAAAGGAATCCGACCGCGCGGCGCCGCTTACCGGCGCTCTCGGCCCCACCCTCCCCGTGGCCCCCGTGACGCGCCGCTGTCCGAAGCGGCCCTTATGCGTCGGTCTACAGAGTAACCGCCGCACGGTCGCTTTGCGCTTGCAAGCTTAGAACATACAAGGAACATTTTGTGGTGCTGAGAGTTGCTGACGTGACGGAGATCACCGCCATGCCAACCGCTGACCATGTTGTTTGGCGGCTGGTGCGCAAGCGCTCGCGACCAAGCGAGACATCGGACAGGAGGACAGCGCCATGGACGTGGATGAGAGCGGGCTCCGTCGGGGGATCCTGGCCCTCCGCGACACCGACGGGTACCGTCACGCGGCGCCGCTGACCGCCGTACGCGGCATCCACGAGACCGAGAGCGGCACCGTCATCGCGCTGTGGAACCGCGTGGTAACGGTGGATGTCAGCTACGACGACATGCTGATCCGTTTGGGGTGGGGACAGCACGGATGAAGGCCGCGAGAGGCGGCCGTTCGCCCGATGAGAGCCTTGCGGGCGGTCGCCGCCGCGCGCGCTGCGGCGCGGTCACGGTGTCACACCGGGAAACAGCCGACGGTCGAACGGCACCGTCCGCACCGCGATGATCGTCGCTTTGCCGGCATCGGGGTGCAGCGGGTTGAGAAGGACGTTGTGCACATCCGGCACAATGGCACTCGGCACCCGCAGCAGGGCCGACCGGCCGGCGGCCAACCACGCGTCGCCGACACCACGCGTGACGCCCTCCCGTGCCGGCCAGTCCGCTGGCAGCGGTGGGCAGTCCACCGGAACGACCGTGTCCTCCACCTCGACGGTCAGCAACTGATAGGTGTCCGGCAGCGCGTCGGGTGTCGCAACCTCCAAGTGCACGAGAACTTCGAGCAACGCCCCGGCGGCGGAGTCGGCGAGATAGACGACCGGTCGTCCCCGGCTGTGCCAGCGCCCGCCCGCCCGCAGCCCACCGACGCCCTGAAGGTCGGCGTAGTTGCTGATCCGCCAGAGCCTCACGCAAAATAGCCTTCATCGACCTGGATCAGGGCTTCCTCGACCAGCCGTGCGCCCGGCTCTGTGTCGATGAGGTCCATCGGCGTCTCGCCATCGAAGCGACGCTTGGGGGTGGTCATCCAGGACAGCGCCTTGGCCCGGCTGCCGAAAACGACCTCGGCCAGCGCCAGGATGTTCGCCGTCCGGTAGGCGCGTTCGCTCTCCTCCAGGGACAGGGCCTCGCCCCGTTGCCGGCGGTGCTCCAGCGTGCGGCGCGGGATGATCCGGCTCAGCACCTTCTGGTCGAGGCCGACGGACTGAAGGGCGGCGATGGCCGGCGGCCGCAGCCGGTTGCGGACCAGGTGCACCGCATCGAGGTCAGAGCTGGGCGGCGTCTCAAGGCCCAGCAGTTCCGCCACCACGGAGCGTTGTCGCTCAACAAGTCGCGCGCTCTCCATCGCCCCACTCCCACAAAATGCCACCCATAACGTGGCATCTTGCGGCACCGCGGTCAAGGCACCGTGTCTGCAAGGCCGGCGGTGCGGTTCGGCACCGGGAACGGTCGAAACGCGTGCCCATCCCAGGCGTTCTCCGTTCAACTCCCCGATCAGGAAAGCCTCTGAGAGAACCCTATTGCCGCGAGGCGACGGTTGCTGTTGACGGTCTGGCACTGTGAGCCGGGGCTCTTCCATTCCTCTTGGGCTCGATCACGTCGATGCCCTTCAAGGGCAACACCGTTCGCCACCATATCATCAAGCAACACTACCGGGCCGCAACTGGCAGGAGTAGAATGCCGCGCTGCGGGCGCGTTGCTCGGGACCATCCCGTGCACATCCGTTCTGGCGATCCCGAGCGCTTGACGGAATCCCTGCGTCAAACAGAAGCCGATAAGGCTCCACTTGCTCCGGATGACGACCGGCTACGCGCAAGGGGAGGTCGGACGAAGTTCAGTGTGACCCCCAGAGGCACGTCGGATTCCGAGCAGGGTTCAAACAAAGCTGTTGGCGTCGAGCACCTGGGGCATTGAGGCGTCAACTCCTTATCCGTCGGTGATCCTGCCAGCTCAACGCGCCCGCACTGTGGACACCGAATAAGGGTGAGAAACGGCACATACTCTTGGTCGCTCATTCCGCCTTCTCCCCATCAGAGACTTCCTCGGGTCGGTGAAGATGGGGCGTTTGGAGCCTCATCCTCGGCTGCACCGCTGGCGGGTTCCAGGCGGCCATGCCAACCATCATCAACAAAGTCGAGTTCGAACAAGGGCATCAGGCTGTCCAGGTGGCGGTTGGCCTTCTCGATGCGCCGGCGCAATTCGGTGTCGGTGCTAAGGTCGTGTGCATGCTTGTCGCGCATTCGGCCTCCATGCATTACAATGTAAGATGCGCAGCGTTGCGGCAAGGCAAACCCCGCCCTTGTTGGCTCTTAGATATCATAGTCCCTGTTGAGGCCGGCTTGGAACTCGATCCTCAGCCATGACAGATGGAACGCCCCGCAACGCTGCGCCCTCAGGCGTCGCCAAACCGTGGCCGCTGGTCCGAAGCCACGGCACCGGATACGACGTATTGGCGGCTAACGATTTTACCGACACGAACCTCGCGTCCGACCGCTGTGTTGGTAAACGATGCTGATTGCCAACACAGCCTGATGTGGCGTCATGCCTGACACCATCGGCCTGCCCCTCCAGACGATGTTCGCCGAGGTCGAGCGGCGCAGCCTCAACGCCGACGTCGAGGACATCTATCCGGAGAACGGCTCCTTTTCAAAGCGGGAGCGCAACGGGCGGCAATACTGGTATTACAACGGCTACGACCGCCAGACCGGGACCAAGTACGTCAAATACGCCGGCCCGACGCACGATGAGGCCATCACCCGACGCGTCGAGCGGTTCCAGCGCATCAAGACGGACTTCCGCGCCCGGCGCCGCATGGTCACCGCACTGAAGGCAGCCGGGCTGCCAGCGCCGGACCCGCTGGTGGGCGACGTGGTGGAGGCCTTGGCGCGTGCCGGAGCGTTCCGGCTGCGCTGCGTCCTGGTCGGAGCGGCGGCTTATCAGAGCTACTCCGGGCTGCTCGGCGTGCTGCTGCCGGCGCCGACGCTCACGACCACCGACATCGATGGGGGGCAGTTCCACGCGATCTCGCTGCTGGGGGACGACAGCCTGCCGCCGCTCCTGGACATCCTGCGCTCCGTCGAGCCAAGCTTCACCGAGGTCCCGGACCAGGCGGGCGGGCGCTTCGCCACACGGTTCAAGGCGCAGGGCATCGAGGTCGAGTTCCTCGTCCCCGACCGGGCCGGCGCCGGGCACCGGGGCGAGCAGGCGTCCGGCGGCGCCGCGGCCATGCTGCCGCGCGCCCTGGACTACCTGATCCACGAACCGGTGCGCAGCGTCCTGCTGCACAAGGCCGGCGTTGCGGTGCGTGTCCCGGCCCCCGAGCGCTACGCCGTCCACAAGCTGATTGCCGCCACCCGCCGACGAGCGGATCACCGGGGCCATACCAAACGCGACAAGGACCTCCATCAGGCCGGCGCCCTGATCGACGCCCTGGCTGCGACACGGCGGCAGCACGACCTGCTGGACGCCTGGATGCAGGCGTGGGACCGCGGCCCGCAATGGCAGGCCGCGCTGATCCACGGGCGTTCCATGCTCCCGCCTGAGCACCAAGCCGCCTTGCGTCAGGCCTTGGAAACAGCCGGCCGCGAGACCGGTGACCGCCTGGAGGACATCGGCTTTGCGGCCACGGCCGGCACCGTTCCGCCGAGCCAGGAGGACGCCGCCGACGGAGTGTAACGGAGAGCCGCCACGCCGGCTGCGGTTTCGGCAGCGCAGGCACGGTCGCGCTGCCGCGCGCTGTCGGCCCGGCAGACCAGGACGACGTCCTTCGGTGCCCCTCCGTTCCGGCTTCATAGTGCGTTTGGTGTTTCATCTGCCGCTGCGCCAAACCAAGGGGCTGCTCAGTTCGCCGCTGGACCTGATCGACGGTGTGCTACCGGTTCCCGGTCCCACGTGGCCAAAGGGCAAAGGCGGAAACCGCCATAGCGTGCGACAAGCCCATCCTTGGGAACTGCTTCATGCCCGCACACTGCCCGGCCAGCCGGCCGAGGCGGCGGTCGGGATCACCGTCCTGAACCGGATGATCGAACAAGAACGCCCGACCTCCGTCCGCGTTCACCACTGTGTCCGCGCTGACCTCGCTGCACCAACGCCCCTCGCACACCCACAATGGCTGGAGTCATGCAACGGCCGCCTCCTGTCTTCCATTTTGTGGACGGGGCCGGGAGTTGTCGCCGGAGCTTCGACGTCATACACTCTAATAGCCGACGTCTGTGCGACACCAGGACACCAGTCATGGACCACGCGGCGCAAGCCCATCCGGGCCTTCTTGGCCCCTTCGTCGAAGCGGTAACCGAACCAGGGAGTCGGTACCTCGACCCGCGCCGCCTGCTCGCCCTCACTGGCATGCGTGTGCATGAGCTTGCCGCACTGGTCGGCGTGAACCGGAACACGGTGACGCGCAATCCGCACAGCCTGAAGGTCCAAGACGCGGTCGGCACCGTTGTGCAACTGCTGGAAAGCGCGGCGGAAGTGGCCGGAGACATGGATCGCGCACTCCTCTGGTATCGTCACCAGCCGATTGAAGCGTACCGCTTCCAGACCGCCGCTAAACTCGTTGGCGCGAACCAGACGGAAGCAGTGATGGCTTACCTGGATGACCTACGCCAAGGCACCTACGCCTGACGGGTGTTGCCCTCAAGCGGACCGTCCTCCACGTTCTCATGCCCCGTTGGGCGCTACAGCTATTGATGCGGGTTACAGCCAAAAAAGAGCATTTAGCTAAATTTGCGAAAACCGCGAATTATAGCACGCCCAAGCACGCCTTAAACTGGCGAAAGGTTAGCGAAATCGATCATCTATACGCGCCCTAGCGTCGGCCCGACTGGAGTAACACGGGGGAGCATTTTTGGCGCTCGAGATTGGCTCTATGACCCAGCTGACGGCAATCCCCCTTGGTTCAGTCAGTGTGCATCCAATGTGCCCGGAGCGAATTCCGGAAGCGGATGTGACGCCGACACGGAAGCTGCCACCTGTGGTAGTTTATCGCGCATCCTTCCCTGGGAAAGAGGACGGGGAGTACACGCTGATTGCCGGAGTTGCGGCTCTTTATCAGGCTAAGACCCAGCGCACGACCAGCGTGGCAGCGATTATTGCTGACACTCCACTGTCCAATGCAGAACTCGCCGTGACAATGTTGTCATACGTAGATTTCTCAGATTTGAATCCCGTTAAGATGTCCGTACTGATTATGATCCTGGCCACTCACCCAAACGGTGGGCTTCTAAAACTATCTCATCTTTCAGCTATTCTCGGGTGCGATACTAAAGATATCGTCTCTCGCCTCACTGAGGTGCTCAGGCCTTACATATGCAGATATGCAGGTATCCCAGAAAATCTTGTACCTCTAATTGAACACGGGCATTTGCTAAGACTTGCTAATCGACTTGATCCACTTATTCTTCTGATGAACGCATTGAGTGGTTCCGCAGCACTCCCAAATGCCCAGCGATTTAATGACAAGCTCTATACCGGCAACAATGCGGATGGTGACACGGTATTCGACGTCGCCTCTGCGCCACCTACGGTAGACCAAAATAACTCTGACCGATCCAATCGTCGCTCCATCCCGCAGCGACTAAGTACTGAATCGCTCAGCCCGCTTGGACGTTGGCTCGAGAGCTGCTTAATTATTAAAGAGTGGTCGAACAACCAAGCTGCCGAAGCGCTTGGCATAAGTCCGCGCATGCTTGCGTTGATAAGGACAGGCAAGCGCCGTCTCACCACGCAGCGATTGCAAAAGCTCATCGAAGTTTTTGGCAGCCCTCCACAGGACACACTAACAGATGGCGTGACCGTATCACTCCAGGCTCGCGAGTCCACCCTCGGTCCAGGTACGACTCACCTCGCGAGTCCACCCCGGTCCGAGTCGCAAGAAGCACCTTCAAAAGGGGTAATCCAAAAGCAAAAATGCGCCCCAGGGCTTCACGGAAATTTGGTTGAGCAACGGCCCCTAAAAGGCTGTTCCGGCACGCCCGCCTCACCCCCCGAAGGGATCGCGCCGCCTTCGGCCGAAGGCGGCGCCCACGACCCAGACCCTTGGAAAGTCTGGCTTCCGCCGCTTCCGGCCAGGCGCCAGCCCTCGGTGTCCAGCGACAGCGCGCCTACCGGATCAAAGCCTCGGAAAGGCCGGAGATCCGTAAAGCCCTCGGACAGTGGGAGCGGGTCCGTCCAATGACGACACCTGCCGACTCCCCGCTCCGGCCGCTAATGGACCTCTTCCGTCTGCCAATGACACTGACCCCGGTGCAACTTGACGGCAACCCAACTCAGCCGGGGCGCTGCCTCCTGCACCTGCGCGTTGCCGTCAAACCGACGTCATGCGGGAGCGGGACGACGTGCGAAAAGCTGAAGGGTGGCCCCACCCGCCACGTCACTTTCACTCACCTCCCCATTGGCTGGACGCATGTGAAGGTGCGGATCTCCTATAAGGAGTACTGGTGCCCGACGCACGAGACCTCTTTCGAGGCGCTTCCCATCCTGGCGCATCCAACGAGGATGATCACCGACGCGACCGCGCGATTGGTCGAGTGGCACCTGCATCGACGCATTTTCGTTGAGACCGAGCGCTTGACGGGCGTGCCCGCCAAAACGGTCCGCGCGCTCTTTGATGACTACGTAGCAGAGGCTGAAAGGCGTCTTCCTCCCAAACTTACAGCCAACATCGGAGTGGATGAAATTTACTTGCGCGTCGCTCGTCTTGTTCTCGTCAGTCTGCCGCCAAAGCGATTAGGGGAAAAAAGCAATGCCGCAGGCAAAGCGCATCTCATCGACATTTTGCCGGCCAAAGATATGAACGCGGCACTGACCACACTTGAGGGCATGCCAGGACGGACGATCGTGCGCCGGATTGTGACGGATTTCTGCCCAGTGATTGCCGGATTTCTCCCGAGGCTGATAGATCTGTTTCCGGATGCGAAAGTCATCTGCGACCGCTTTCACTTCATTATGCAGTTCGACAAAGCTCTCGAACGCCTGCGCGGTAGCGTGGCGAAAAAAATTGGTCGCAAAGCCTTGGAAGGCGCTAAAACCGTCATGCTGAAGCGCTACCACCGTCTAACCAACACGGAATGGGACCGCCTCGTCGATTGGGGCGAGAAAGATCCTCGACTATGGTTCGCCTATCACGTTAGGGAAGCGGCCGCCCAAATACATGACGCGCGCACGCCGCACCAGGGTGCCGCGCGCCTTGCCCAGCTGCGACATACCCTTTTGTCGCAGCCGGCTCTTGCCAAGATCTTTGAGAAGCCCATCACGTTGATGGCGGAACGCGAGCCGGAGATCCTGGCGTTCTTTGGTTCGCGGCTAACCAACGGGCCGACGGAGGCTATGAATCAGCGTCTGCGGTCCCTATGGCGCAGCCTTCGCGTGCGGAAGGGCGACGACGATGCCGACTCCGAGCGGCGCTTCGCCACCTTCCGTGGCCTTGCCCTCCTCCAGATGGGAGCGTGGACCTATGATGCGATTTGCGCCGCGCGCCACGCATCGGAACGAGCCCCTGACCGTGAAATTCTTTTCGGGTCCGAACCAGAGGAATGGTGAGCCCCACGCGAGAGGCCATGGAGCTGAGCAGCGTCAAGAGCAAGAGTCGGCAGAGTTCGTTCGCAGGCGTGCCACAGCCGAACTGCGCGCGTCCAGATGCGCAATATACCGCTGCGCGCGCGTCGGATTACGCCAACCGCCGGCCTGCATGATGTCTGGAAGCGCGAAGCCGGCTTGTGTCAGATCGTGGGCCGTCCCGACCCGGCATGAGTGCGAGCTGATGCCGATCGGATCAAGGCCCGCGGCGGCGGTAAGCCGTCGAAGCGCTCGACTCACGTGTTCGGGTCGGAGGCGAGCCCCGAGTTTGCCGGTTCGGTGCAACGAGCGGAACACCGGCCCCTCGTCAATCCCAGCGCCGTTCATCCAGCGATCGAGAGCCGTAAGCGCCTCTGGTGAAACCCACACCAGCTGACGGGGATCGCCGGTGCTGACCTTCGACCGCTGGAGCAGCAGTAACCCGTCGCCGCCCGGAAAGCGTTGTATGTCGCTGACGTTGATCCTGACCACCTCGGACCGGCGCGCCAACGCATCGCGCGCTACCAACAGGATCGCTTGATCACGCAGGTCCACCAGACGCGCCGGGGGCATGCTGAGGATCGCCCGAATCTCGGTCTCGGTGAGCGCTCGCGCCTGCCGGTGCTGTGGCGGCTTCTCCCGCATTAACCGCCGTAGTGCAAGGCCGACGGCGGGATCCTCCCGAGGATCCGGCAGGCGCGCCGTGCGATGCACGATGCACACGGCGCTCACACGCTGCGCCACCGAATCGGCTCCCAGCCGGTAACCCACAGTGGTGACGTAGGCAAGGACGGTACGGGAGGTCGCCGGGAAGCCCCGCCTGCCGTTGTGCATGCAGAACACCAGGAAATCGCGGACCGCGAGCCTCAGATTGCGTTGTGTTGCTGGGGCATAGGCGGGGAACAGCGCGTCGAGCGCTTTGACGACTCGCCGAGAAATGGGAGGGGTGACGAGCTTCGGTCCGCCAGCATCAAGTAGCACACGGAATGCCTCAGCGTAGGCGTGCATGTGTGTCTCCCAAGAACTCAAGCGAGCATCGTTCTCGCTCCCAAGGACAGCTTACCCCTGCCGCATGGAGCGCTAGGTTGGTCGCGGGAATTACCGAGGGTCCCCTGTGCAACACCCCATCAAATGCACAACGCTTTCCTTTATAGAAAGTTCTTTCTTTTTTCGAAAGCACGCGATGGAGTAAGCGTCTTATCCTTTTGCGCAATCGCGTACTTCTGATAAAGCAGGTTCATGTTGCCTGCTCAATGCCGAGCCGCTCGCGGCCTACTTAACTGGACTCAGAAAGATCTCGCATCCAGATCCGGTGTGAGCACGGTAACTATTAGAAATTTTGAGAACGAAAGATCTACACCACAACCCGCTACACTGACCGTTCTTCGACAAACACTCGAGGCTGCGGGCATTGAATTCATCCCGCGGAATGGTGGCGGACCCGGCCTGCGCCTGCGTTAGAACCTGTGCTTGGCCGCCGGAAACATCAGTCTCCTTCTCGGCCCTTCTAGAATCGTGGACCGGCCCATGTTCGCCGAACGTCTGGACCGACTTGGCAACCTTCGCTGGCCCGCAGGCTGTGTACCTGATCGGCAGCTTGGCCCGCGGTGATGCGCAGGGGGGAGACATCGACATCAACCTGTTCGTCATCGTAGATGATGGCGCCGTGCCGGAACCGGTGGCCCTGCAGCGGCTCCGGCAGAACTTGCGCGATCATGGCGTGCTGTTCGACGTGCGCGCCTGCCGGCGCTCGGCGTACGAGGCCAAACGCGGGAAACCGGGGACGATGGCGCACAGCGTCGCTCGGGAGGGCGTGTTGCTGTACGGGGCGGATAGGTGATGCGGATCACCTCATGGAACCGGCTGCGCCGCGTCGGCGCGACGGCCAGCGACGTTGCCACCCTGATCCGGTTGATGCAGCCGGATCTCCTGCTCATGCAGGAAGCCACACGCGACATCGCGGACCTGCCGTCGCTGGTCGGCGGCACCCTACACCACCGGCTGCGGCCCAACCGCGTCCATGGGCTGGCGGCCTGGAGCCCGGACCCGCTGCCGGAACCGGAGTACATGCCGTTGCCCTTCGACCCGGGCGTCGTGTCCAGCGGCCGGCGCTTCGCCATGGTGCTGCCGTTGCCCGCGCTCACCGTGGTCAACGTGCACCTGAGCCACGGCCAGCGGCTCCTGCGCCGTCATCGGGGACTACAACGTGGTTGGCCCGATGCTGGTGGCCGGCTGGCGGGATGTTGGGCCGCTGCGCCCCACGCACCGTGCCAGCGGTGTGCTGCCGGCCCGGCTCGACCGTTGCCTCGTCCGAGGTCCCGGTGTCACCAGCGCCAGCGCCCTGGTCTTCCCCCGTGGCGCGTCCGACCACCGTCCGATCTCGATCGATCTGGCGGTGCACCGCGCGGCGGCCTAAAGGGCAGGCGCATCCGGCAGGGGCACCGCTCTTGCGCCGGCGCTGTCCAGGGCGGCCGGCCGTACCATGTCCCTCCATGCCAGGCGGCAGGAGGTGCACATGGCGCAGACCGACATCGAGTTGCTCCGCGGCCTGTACGACCGCTACTCCGCCGGTGACGTGGCGCCGCTGTTCGAGCGCCTCGCGCCCGACGTCGAGTGGGTCTCCTGCGGCCAATCTCCGGTTCTGGCGGCCTTCTCCGGCACCTTCCACGGTCCGGACGGCGTCCAGCGCTACTTCCAGGGCCTGACGCAGGAATGGACGATCACCCGGCACGAGATGCAGGACATCGCGGAGGACGGGGACGAGGTCGTCACGCGCAACCGCGTCGAGGCTGTCAGCACGGCCACGGGCAAGCCGGTGACGGTGACGACCGAACACCGATGGCTGCTGCGCGACGGCCGGATCCTGCGCTTCGAGGAGCGTTGCGCTGATGAAGCGGCCCTGGAGGCCGCTTGCCGTCCTTGTGGGCCATGATGGCCCTGATTACGTCCTGGACCGCGGCTTCGTGACCGGCGTACGCCGCGTGGGTTCCAGCGTCGGCGGCAGCGCCTGGGCCGCGATCTCCGCGAGGATGCCCATGATCTTGCGCCTTTCCCCCATGGTTTCGGCGACGCTGGCCAGCGCCCACAGGTCACCCACGTAGATCCTGGCCGCGGACAGCAGGGCATTGGGCCCCGCCGACCCGTATACCCGCGCCGCCGCCGCCGCGAAGCGCCGCCGCTCATCGACATCGGTGCGCGCCAACGTCTCGATGATAGCCATCCCAGCCGGACGCGACCGCCGATCCATCAAGACCCCCAGGGCTTTGTCACCGAGGTTGCGGGCACGGGACGGCACCGCTTCCGGCCGCGGGCGGTCCGACTTCGGACCGGTACGGGCCGGCGGACGGGTGGGCGGCTTCGGCATGCAGGGCTCCCGGTCATGACCGACCGATCATACCCTGCCGCCGTTGCCGGAAACACCGTCCAGACCGCCCCAGGGATGGAGCGTATTGCCTCAGCGGATCGGGATGTTCACGCTGAACTCGAAGCCGCTGCGCGCAGGCGGCGCATAGACGCCGTACGGCGCGGGCGCGTAGACGACGGCGGGCGGCGCGCCGTAGGCGGCGCCGTGAGACCAGCCGTGGTGCTCCCGCCACTTCTCGCGACGCCAGGCTTCACGGTCGCGTTCCCGCTGCTCACGGCGAGCCTCGCGCTCCTGCTGGATCTGCCGTTCACGCCACTCCTCCTGACGGCGCTGCTCCTCGCGCCAGCGATCCCGCTCACCCCAGCCGCCCTGCTCATGACGCCACGACGGACCGTCGTCTTCGTGGGCCGCGGCCGGCCCGACGCCGACCACCAGCGCCCCCGCGACCAGCGCACCCAGCACCATCACCTTCGGCCCACGCAGAGCAGCGAAACCACCATCACGGCCAGACATCTCCGGCGTCCTTCTGCATCGAGGGCACCCAGCCCTCATGCGGAAATGAACGTTGTCGGCCCGTCCCTCATTCCATGGCCACCGCTAGGCCGTTCGACCGACCCGATGAGCAAACGGGGGATGGCAGGGTATCGCATTCCCGCCGGTGATCGGGCGGGATCATCATGCGTCAACGCCACGAAGAAGGCGGCACCGGAGGAGACCCCCCATGGGCTCGTACCATCGACCCGCGGACGGAAAGCCCCGTCACGACGCTCTGGCTGCACGTTACATGCTGGCCAACTGGATCACCTTGATTGCCGAGGACCACGGCTGGGACGCCGGCACGGTCGCGCGCCTCGCCGGAATCGATCCCGAACAGGCCCGCGCCATCCTCGACGGCGTCGTCATCCTGACGCCGGCGCCGGTGCTGGACCACGTCCTGCGCCGCCTGGACGGCCGTCCCCACTGAAGGGTTCCGGCCTGTCCTGATCCCAGGAGAGCGACCATGTCCGAGTGGTTCATCGACGGGCGCTGGCAGAAGGCCGACGCCTTGACGCAGATCCGTCGCTGCGCCAACCTCAAACGCCTTGACGCCGTGGCCCTGGCACGCCACACCGGGCTACCGGCCCGGGCCGCCCGCGCGGTGCTCTCCGGCTTCGGAACCGCTGTGCCGCAACGGCACCTGGACCAAGCCACCAGGGCTCTGTCGCTGTAGAGCATTGCCTCTGTCCCGGTGCGTTCAGCGACAACCCGTCCTCTCCCGGAGGGAACGCAGCCCGGCAGCAGGTTCCCGTTTTCGGGCGCGTTGACGTGTGATGTGCCCGGGCTTGGGCTGTCTGGCGGGTAAAGCGAGAACGCTTCCCCTGGAGGAGATGCCCATGCCCAAGGTCCTCATCCTGCTCCTCGCCGCTGTGCCGCTGCAGGCGTGCGGCTGGACCGACATCGCCATCCGCGAAAGCCAGATGCTCAAGCAGCAGCGCGAGCGCGCCGCCGCGGCCGCGGTCGTGGTGCCGGCCAAGGCGCCCTGAACCGGCTCCCGCAAAAGTCCCGTCGACACCGGCACCATAGGCGGCCGGACAACTGCCGCGTGCTGGTGGGAAGCACGGCCACCGACCGGCCCGGACAAGACCAGCGGTGCGGCACGCACCGCCGATCTCCAGGACCCGCCTCCACCTGTTCCTCGGCCCGCCAGGACGTCATTGCCACGACGCCTCGATCCGCCCATCCCGGGCCACCCCTTCCATCCCGGCCCGTGCATGATGGTCGCTCCATCGCCTGTCCCGCAGACGCCGGCCCTGGGCTTGTGAGCGCCGGGGGCGTTCGGCATATGGCGGCAGGGACACCGAGCAGGAGGACACCGCCATAGCCAGCAGCATCCGCATCGTTACCGGCGCGACCATTACGCACGACCGCTGCATCAACGCCGCCGTGCTGGCGTCCCTGAATGGCCAGGTGGCGCGCTCGCGCTGCCTCGGCATCGGCCACGCCACCTTCGTGGTGGTAGAGGCGGACACCTTCCGCCACGTCCAGACCGTCTTCGCCCGCCTGGGCGGCACCATCGTCGCCGACCGCCTCGAGCAGATCGACCTGCGCACCCAGACCGTAGCCGTTATGTGAAACCAGGATGTCGGGACCAAGCAGCGCATCGAGGGCCTGCTGCGCTCGGTGGTGTGCGGGCGGTTCAACCGGGCGCGCGTGGCGGCGTGAGGCCAGCCTGAAAAGAAATTGCGAATCCGCAATTTTTCGGGACGCTTGGGATGGCGCGGTGAGAGGAACGGGGCATTCGAAAAATTGCGGATTCGCAATTATTCTGAAGGGCGGCATCAGAAGAGGAGAGGGGCGGATGCGCAACGCCCCTCTCGTTCTGCCTTAGGAGGCGGTGCGCAGGATCGCGTCGATAGCTTCGCGCATGTCTTCCAGACGCCGGCGGTCTTCCTCGCCGAGTGGCCGCGGCTCGGCCCGCAATCCGGCCAGTACTTCGTGCGCGTGGTGGATATGGCGGGCGTAGCGTTGCGGCAGCAGGCTGGGAATGGCGACCCGGTTGCGCCGCTCGCGGGGAGCCCCGGGTTCATCCGCCTCGTTGTCGCGCTCATCCGCCCGTCCGGGCGTCCCGGGCCGTGGGGCGCCGGTCATCTCCGCCTTGAGCGCCTGCCACAGATCCATCTGCTGCGCCTCGTCGTCGACGGCGGCGATGTCGAACAGCCGGTAGCGCGCCGGCTTCAGGGCAGTCGCCTCGTGTCGGATAATGTCCGGCAGCCGCAGGACTGAAAGGATACGCGAGATCGCCGTCGTGGTCTTGCCGATCATCGGGGCGATCTTGTTGTAGCGCAGCCCGTGGCGCTCCTTGAGGCCACGGATGGCCTCGGCCTCGTCGAAGACGTCGAGGTCGTCGCGGTGCAGGTTCTCGAACAGCGCGATCTCATCGGCCCGTGCGCTGATCTCCTCAACCTTCTCGGCGCTGGCCCCGTCCAGGTTGGCCACGACGCGGCAGGGGATGGTGGCGTTGCCAATTTCCCGCATGGCCCGAAGCCGCCGCGAGCCGTAGACTAGGCGGAAGCGCATCGGGTTCAATTGGAGCACGCCGATGGGCTGCTGCAGCCCGTATTCCTGGATCGACGCCCTCAGAACCTTATACGCCTCTTCATCCATCGAAGATCGCGGCTGGTGCGGGTTGTCCTCGATGTTGGCAATGTCGGGCGTGATGATGGGGTAGTCGGTGTCTGGCGCGGCGAACAGCGCCGAGATGCTGCTGACCGTGGAAGTGCCGCCGGCCGCCCCCTTGCCAAGCCGGCTCGCCGCCCGCAGGGAATCACGCGACATTCAGGACCTCCAGGCGCTTCTCGCGCTCGCTGATGAGAGCGTCGATAAGGACGCGCATGTTGGCGGCACCCGGTGCCTCGGGCTCCGCCTCGAAGGCAGCGCGGCCGGCGAGGGCGGCCTCGCCGTGCACCGTGGCTCGCGGGATCGGCGGGAAGATCCGCAGCGACTGCCCGAACGTCGTGTGCAGGTGCTCCAGCACGACCTGGTGCTGATGGAGCCGCACGTCGTGCATGGTCGGCAGGATGCCGAGGATCTGGAAATCGGACACGAAGCGGCGCTTGATCTTGGCGATTGAGGCCAGAAGTTTCTCCATGCCGAGCGAGGCCAGATACTCGGTCTGCGTCGGAATGATCACCCCATGGCAAGACAGCAGCGCGTTCGTCGTCATCTGCCCGAGGTTGGGTGGGCAGTCGATGATGACGAAGTCGTAGTCGTCCTTCAACTCAGCGATCTTCTCGCGCAGCGCCAGCGGCCCGCTGGAATCCGAGGTCAACTCGGACTCCACGAAACTCAACCCGAGGCAGGAGGGCACGACCTCCAGGCCGGCTGGCCGCACCGGCACGATCACGTCGCGCAGCGAGACTTGGTCGCGCAGCACATGCGGCAGTGACTTCTTGACCTCCTGCTCGTACTCCGGGGTGTCCAGGCCGAGGTTGGCGGTGGCGTGCGCCTGGGGATCAGCGTCGATGACCAGGACCCGGTTTCCCTGCGCGGCCAGCACGCTGCCAAGGTTGACCGAGGTCGTCGTCTTGCCCACCCCGCCCTTGTTGTTGGTGCAGGCGGCGATGTAAGCGGGGCCGTGCTTGGCGTTCGGGCCGGCCTGCTCACGCAGAAGGAAGCGCAGGACGGCCTCTGGGATCTTCTCGCGATTCCCCTCCCAGCGGCTGATCTTGGGACCATCGTAGCGACGCCCCAGCGCTTCGTTGAGCCACGTGGCAAATTCGGCCTGAAGAAGCCCCTTCTGCTCACGCAGCCGTTTGACGTCTTCGCCCTGCATCCGCGCCTACCCCGAAAGATGTTGACCTCGGGGCAGCGTTACTGGTGGTGGCCCCTTCCGTCAAGTTTGATGGCGGCGAGCGGCTTGCGTCAAGTTGCGTCAAGGCGCCACACGGGCATCAAGAACACGGCCGAACCCCTTGTCCCGCCACACCTCAGGCGGGCTCAGCGTCGCAGAATGTCCATCATCCAGCGGACGCAGCCAACGCCCTACCTCTACTCGGAGGAAGACATCGCGGCCCTGATCGAGGCGGCGGGAACCTTGTGCACACCGCATCGGGCGGCGACCTACCGAAGCCTGATCGCCCTGTTGGCAGTGACCGGCATGCGGATCGGGGAAGCCATCGGCCTCGACCGCGACGATCTCGACGCCGGGAACGGGTTGCTCGTCATCCGCAACGGCAAGTTCGGCAAGTCCCGCGAGTTGCCGCTGCATCCAAGCACCGTGACCGCGCTTGGCGACTACCTGCGGCGGGCCGACCGACCTTCCCAAGCGGCGAATGCACCTGCGCTGCTGGTCTCCACGGCCGGCAGCCGGCTGCGGTACAACAACGTCCAGAACACCTTCCACCGGCTGGCCGGTCGCGCCGGCCTCACCTCACGCTCCGCCTTGTGCCGGCCCCGGCTCCATGACCTGCGTCACAGCTTCGCGGTCAACACCATCCTTGACGGATATCGCGACAGCGGCGACCCCGGTGCCCGTCTTGCCCTGCTGTCGACCTACCTCGGCCACGTCGATCCCGGCAAGACCTACTGGTACCTATCGGCCGCGCCGGAACTGCTGAAGCTGGTAGGCGACCGGCTGGAGCGCCACCTTGGGGGGGACCCATGACCGCACTGGCCACGACCCTGCAGGCGTTCTTCTCGGATCGCCTGATCCGCCAACGCCAAGCCAGCCCGCATACGCTCGCCGCCTACCGGGACACTCTGCGGCTGTTGCTCGTCTTCGCGTCCGGGCAGCGGAACAAGGAGCCTTCCAATCTGGACATCGGCGATCTCGATGCCCCGCTAGTCGGCGCCTTCCTCGACCACCTCGAGCACCAGCGCGGGAACGGCGTGCGCACCCGCAACGCCCGGCTCGCCGCCATCCGGTCGCTGTTCCGGTATGCCGCGCTCCGCCATCCCGAGCACGCCGCCGTGATCGCGCGGGTGCTCGCCATCCCACCCAAGCGCTTCGACCGTAAGCTCGTGACTTTCCTCACCGAACCGGAACTCGACGCGCTGCTCGCCGCCCCGGACCCGACGACCTGGACCGGTCGGCGTGACCGCACCCTTCTCGGGCTCGCCGCGCAGACCGGATTGCGTGCGTCCGAATTGATCGGGCTCCGGTGCGCTGATGTCCACCTCGGCGCCGGCGCACACGTCAGCTGCCTGGGCAAAGGGCGAAAGCTGCGGATCACGCCGCTTACCTCAGGCATGGTCGCCGCCCTGCGCACTTGGCTGGACGAGCGCGCCGGCCAACCGACGGATCCGCTGTTCGTGACGCAGGCCGGAACGGTGCTCAGCCGCGATGCGCTTGAACACCGTCTTGCCAAGTACGTGGAGCGTGCCGCCTGCACCTGCACACCGTTGTCTCAGAAGAGGGTCACAATGCACGTGTTGCGCCATACCGCGGCGATGCGGCTGCTGCGCGCCGGCATCGACACCGCAGTGATCGCGCTGTGGCTCGGCCACGAACAGATCGAAACCACGCAAATCTACCTGCACGCTGACCTGGAGCTCAAGGAACGCGCCCTGGCCAGAACGACCCCGGCCGACACAAAGCCTGGCCGCTACCGGCCGCCCGACAAACTGCTCGCCTTCCTCGAGGCGATCTGATTATGCCGCCCCCGCCGCGAGGATCACCGCCGCTCGGGCCGGGTTCCCCGCGGTGGTCGGCATAATCCGGAGGTCGGCATAGTGGGCGTTATGCCGACGTCGGCATAACGCCCATGTGCTCAGAGACGTGCAGTACGCCATCGACTGCGGCGACAGCGTGGTGGCGCCGAAGATCCGCGACCACCTGCGCTGGTCCATCCGTGTCGACAAGCGAAGACCGAGCCTGAAGGACAGCACGCTCGCCGCCTGCGCCGCCAAGGCTGAGCAGGGTCTTGATGCTCTGCTCGGTGTGCCCGCCGCCCATCCGGCCGGCCGCGAGCTGCAACGTCAGATCAAGGCGTGGCGCGCCAAGTTCTTCGTCTTTCTCGCTGATCGGCGCGTGCCGCCAACCAACAACGGCAGTGAGCCAATGCGGTTCAGTTAAGCGCGCTTTTGCGGCTTCCGCAGGCGATGCCGGAGGCAATTGACCCAAAGATCGAAGGAGTTCGGGGCCAACTTCTCCACGCGGCAATATTCCGCTCTGGTTCGACCGCTCTGTTGCCAGCCTTGGATGTGCTCCCACCAGAAGCGCTCGTGCGCGATCTTCCGGGCTCGCTTCACGCGGGCTTTTGCGTCGAGATCAGCGCCGGCAGCTGGAGGATGGATTCGGATCTGCGATGTCGGAAGGAGCTGGCGCTGGGGTGTGGCGACTACTGGTTTGGTTGGAAAGGTTCGGATCTTGCGTTTGACCTCGCGGGGGCAGGTCCGCCCGGGTTTATGCTTCACACGCACGGCGATGATCTCAACCAAGACGGCCGACCACATGCGCTGGCGTTGGCGAGGGGGAAAAAGGCCGCGTGGAAGGGTAAGTGGCGCCGCACCACCCTGACCACATGGACGAAGGAGAGGGTGTCCGGATCACAGGCGGCTTGGACGCTGGCTTGGCATATGAGACGGCGAAGGGCGAAATGCGCTAGCAAAAGGCCATACAGCTCTTGCTCGATCAAATCCGGCCGGCGAGAGCGCAGGATCAGGCGCTGCCCTGGCAGGGTGACTTTGAGTTCCGCAAAGACGAGTTCATGTTGCCAGCGCTCATGGTACAGCGCCGCCAGTTCCGTCGCCGGTGCTATGTCCGGAGTAAGCGTCGTCTGGAGGCTGCCTTGTGGGAACAGGGGCCGGCGTGCTGAAAGCTGGAGGTCGGCGCCGCCGCCGTGCGTGGCCGGCTTGGCATCGTGGCAAGCAGCGTGGTTTGCACCGTGGCGGTCCAGCGCATCGAGGTCATCACCGGCGCCGGTGGGCGGCGCACCTACTCGGCCGAGGAGAAGATCCGCCTGGTCGGCGAAGCCCGCGGCGGGCGCGGCGCGGTGGCCGCGGTGGCGCGCCGCCATGGCGTGTGCACCAGCCTGATCTACCGCTGGCGTCGGCAGCTCAAGAGCGGCGAATTGGCGGCCGAGGCGCCAGCGTTCGTGCCGGTGCGCGTGCTCGAGGCGCCGCCACCCGCCAGCATCGTCACTCCCACCGCGGCGCCATCCACGCCAGAACCGACGGCGCCGGTTGAGCGCCGAACCGCCCTGGCCGAGGTGGTGCTCGCCAACGGCCGCGTGCTGCGCGTCGCCGAGGACATCGCGCCTGCCACGCTGCGCCGGCTGGTCGGCGCGCTGGACAGCCCGTGATCTCGGTTCCCGCCGGCGTGCGGGTCTATCTGGCGATGGGCCCCACCGACATGCGCAAAGGCATGGACGGTCTGGCCATGCTCGCCCAGGAGATCCTCAAGCAGGATCCGTTCGCCGGCCATCTGTTCGTCTTCCGGGGCCGGCAAGGGAATCGCCTGACATTGTGCATCCTTCCTTTCACAGTCCCGGCAGCCTCATGCCGCCATCCCTTTGATATTCAATAAGGTTCTTGGGACGCCACGCCTTCACCTCGTTCACGCCCGTTCGTACGGCATCGGTGTCCAGCGCGGCGGCCGGAATGTGCCAGGGTGCCGAAGGAACAAGCTGCGTCGCCGGCAGGATCCCGCGCTGGATGAGGCGGTGCACCGACGGGATCGAGATGCCGAGCCGTTTCGCCGCCTTGTCCGCGGTCAGCGTCTCGGGACGGGGAACGGACGGGTCGAAGTCGGGGATGGAGAGCCGCTCCCGCAACAGCCGAACTGCCATCGCCGTCCAGGTCTCCCCGGCCTCGGTCCGACACTTCATGCGGTTCAGCGTCATGGAGATCTCGCGGTCCGGCCAATGGCCGCCAAGCTTGCGCACCACCTCCACCGCTCCGGGATGGCCGCCCTCCCGTCGGCGGCCGGTCCTGGCCCGCGGCACGCGCACTTCCGTGTGCCGGCCGCCGACCCAGTGGATCCGCAGCACCGCCTCGTACGCCACGTCGTCGAGGTCGATCACCACTTCCTCCACGAGCAGCCGCGTCAGGCGCTGCCGGGTCCGTGCGTCCGCCGTGGGCGCGTTCCACGCCGCCGGCAGGTCGCGGGCCAATCCCAGCAGGGCCTCCCGGTCCACGGCCGGCCGCGCGGCGGACCGCGCGTCGACCTCGGCGATCCGGCGCTCGATCTGCGCCACCCGCTCCAGCGCCGTGTTCCAGCGTGCTTCCAATTCGCGAACGACATGACGCTTGGCCGGATCCACGAGATCGTAGCGGCGCGCGGCCAGTGCTGCGTCATAGCGGGCCGCCTCCAGTTCGCGTTCCAGCGCCGCACGCTCCTCCGCCCCCGCCGCGGCCGCCTGGTCGGCGGCGAGCAGGGCGGCCTCCACGGCCCGGGCGGAGACGGCCTCCAGCATCTGGGCCACGACCGCCCGGTCAACGCGCACGCCACCGATGCCGACGCACAGGCCGGCGCCGACGTGGGCGTCGTCGCCCCGGCACTGGTAACGGTGCGCATGCCCCGACTGCATGCCGTAGAACACGCGCATCCGACGGCCGCAGCAGCCGCACCGGACCAGCCCCGTCAACAGCGCCCGGCCACCCCGACCGGCCTTGCGGGACGTGCGGCGCTGCATGTGGGCGTTCTCCTCGAGCATCCGCTGGTGCTCCTCGAACTCGGCCCAGGTGATGTAGCCCTCGTGGTTGTCGCGCAGCAGGGTGTTCCAGTCCGCGCGATCCCGTCTGTGCCCGCTCGTCTTGCGCGCCCGGCCCTCGACGACCCGCGTCCGGTCACCCCGCCGTCCGAACACGTAGGCGCCGGCGTAGATGGGGTTCTGCAGCACCTGGATCACCGTGTGGTAGGCCGGCGGCTGCCAGAGGATCTTGCAGGCGGAGAGGTTGCGCAGGACGACCGGAAGCGACAGGCCGGCGGAGCGCATCCATAGGAAGACCTGGCGGGCGCTGCCCAGTTCGCGGAACTTGCGGAACAGCATCCGGATGGCGTCGGCGACGCGCTCGTCCGGATCGATCTCGATCCGCCCGGCCTCACTCCAGCAGTAGCCGGGCGGCAGCGTGAACCGCAGCTCGCCTCGCCGAGCTTTGCCGTCGCGGGCTTCGATGCCGCGCTGGCGCAACAGGCTGAGCTCGTACTCCGACATCGTTCCCTTCAGTCCGAGCAGCAAGCGATCGTTCAACAGCCGTGGATCATAGACCCCGTCCGGATCGATCACCAACGTCCCAGCCAGGGCACAGAGGTCGATGAGGTGGTGCCAATCCCGGCCGTTTCGGGCCAAGCGCGACGCCTCGATGCAATAGACCGCGCCGACCGTGCCGGCGCAGACGGCCGCCGCCAGCTTCTGGAACCCCGGCCGCGCCTCCAGCCCGGAACCGGAGCGGCCGAGGTCCTCGTCGATGATCGCCACGTCGACGAAGCCGGCCGTGCGCGCCGCATCGGCCAGCGCATATTGCCGGCGGCGGCTCTCGGCGTGGCCGGTCACCTGGCCGGGAGTGGATTGGCGGACATAGATCGCGGCCCCGCGGCCGAGGTGATCAGCGGTGATCTTAAGGCTCATGGCCGCCCTCCTCGTGCTCCGCGCCTGGCCGGGCGCCCGCGGCTTCCAGGAGCAGGTCCGCCAGCGCCCGCACCGCTTCGTCCGGGATCATGACGTTCAGGGGTGGGGCGTTGAGATCCAGCGACAGCTGATTCGCCGGCCGCGGTCGTCTGATCATCGGCAACCTCCTCGGTGGGTGGGATGACCGATGGTGCGTGATTACCGGCTTGGCTCCGCAAATCCGAGAGAACTGCCGCCAATGCCCCAAGGGCGACGGCGCCGACCTGCGGCGGCCCCAACGCGTCCATCCCCAGGCAGGAGGTCGCGTCGCACATCCAGGCCGGCAGCTCGCGGGCGGTTCCCGGACGCTCCTCCAGCCAGATCACGGGATGACCGCTGCGGACGGTTCGGCTCACCACCCGGAGCGTCTGCCCGTACAGCGGGTGCCACCGGTATTCGACCCGCGCCGACTCAAATCTGTATGTCGAATGACGCTCGATCTGGGCACCTGGTGAAAGTGCTGTACTGGGATGGCCAGGGATTCAGCGTCCTGGCTTCATGATGCCTCTCCAAAGCAGGTTTATCGGTGCCTCACGTCACGTGTTTGACCTGGGTCGGTTTGCGGGGGCGACGGCGTCGGTCATGGGCCAGGGCGTCGTCCAGGCGAACGAGCCAGAGTTCGCGGTTTACCGCCACCGCCCTGCGTGCCGGCACCAGTCCTTTGTACAGCCACCTGTAGATCGTGCCTTCGGGCACCCCGAGGCGAACCGACAGTTCTGCCACCGTGAACTCGTCCGGCTCGCGCTGCACCACCAGGGTTGGACGGTGCCGGCCATCCGGCAACAAACCCCGGCGCTGCAGCCAGGAGCGCACACCGCCCTCGGTCACCGGCTGGCCATGCGGCGAGAGCCAGCCCTCGGCCGCCAAGGTCCGGGCGATGGCCGGCGGGCGCAGCCCCTCGGCGAACAGCGCCGTGGTCCGGGCGAAAAGCTCATCATGGCCGGCCAACTGAGTCATGCGGCGCACCGCACGCCGCAGCCGATGGCGGGTCCGACGTCCTCCGGCCCAATGGCACTCCACCGCCATGTGCTCGGTCTCGCCCTCCACGACAACCACGACCCGCTCCAGCATCAGGCGCACGATCTCCTTGCGCTCGGCCGCGGTGGTGCTCGATGCACGCCAGATCGTCGTCACATCGGCGGCGAGGCGCTCGATGGCGGCCCGTTCCGCAGCGGACTATGGCGCGACAATCACGGTGAGAACGGCGTCAATCAGGATGAGAATGGAATGCCGCCGTCGTGACGGATGCACAGTCCGGTGAAAATGAACAGGCTGTCCGGTCGAAACTGAACAGCGCGTACGGCGGAAATCGAACAGGCCGTACGGCAGCATGAACACCCTGT
>NZ_JBOZRT010000139.1:0-13877 GCF_050789165.1 Azospirillum sp. | reverse complement strand
GGGGCTGGGGGTCATGGGCGCCCCCTCTCCCCCCCCTCCCCCCGGGGGGGCTGGGGGGGGGGGGGGGGGCTTTTCGTGGGACCGGGAGCGTCCGCGGTGCGGGACCCCCTCACCCAGCCCTCTCCCCGGAGGGGAGAGGGTGAGAGCGTTCACCATCACCCCTCCTCCCCCATCAGCAGCCGCGCGTAGCGCGCCAGCATCACCGGGCGGGAGGCGTTCTTCTCCGCCCAGGCGCGGCCGCGGCGGCCCATGGCGGTGCACACCGCCGGGTTGTCGAGCAGCAGCGTGACGGCGTCCGCCATCGCCTCGGCGTCGCCGGGCGGCACGCAGCGGAAGGCGCCGACCTCCGCGCCCAGCCGCTCCAGAGCCGAGCCCGCCTCGCAGGTGCAGACGAACGGCCGGCCGGCGGCCATGATGGTCACCGCCTTGCCGGGCATGGCGAAGGCCGCGCCCTCCGGACGTTGCGGCACCAGGTGCACGTCGCCCTCGGCCAGCCCCTCGTTCAGCCGGTGGCCGGGGGTCAGCGGCTCGAACGCCAGGTTGGGCAGCGCCATGCGCTCGGCGCGCTCGCGCAGCTCCGCCTCGATGCCGCCCTGGCCGCGCAGCACGACGCGGGCGTCGGGCACGCGGGTCTGCAGGATGGCCGCTATGTCCAGCACCACCTCCAGCCCCTGCTTGCGGGCGAAGGCGCCGCTGTACAGCACGGTCGGCGGCCGGCCGGGCAGGCGGGGCAGGGGGTGGATGCGGTCGGTGTCGACGTGCGGCGGGATGACGTGGACGGGCACGGTGACGCCCAACTCGCGCAGCACGTCGCGCATCGGCTCGGACAGCACCACCACGGCGTCGGCGCGGTTCAGCGCCAGCCGCTCCACCGCGCGCAGCGCCTTCACCGCCAGCCCGCCGCCGAGGCCGAGCGCGCCGGCCAGCCCGCTCTGGATGTCGTGCACGATGGCGACGTGGCGGCCGCCGGGCGCGGTGTAGCGGTCGGCGACGGCGACGCTGAAGATCGACGGGCACAGCGACAGCACCGCGCTGTGCGCCGGCACCCGCCCGCTGGCCCGCGCCGTCATGAAGCCGGAGTGCAGCACGCCCTCGTGCAGGAAGCGGGCGCGCATCCCGCCGCCCTTCGGGGGAATGGTCAGGAAGCGCTCGATGCGCACGCCGTCCGCCACCTCGCTGTCGCGGCGGCCGTCGGTGTACTCGGGATAGACCTGCTGGCCCGGATAGTTGGGCCGCGCGGTCAGCACCGTGGTCGCCGCCCCCGCCGCCGCGAAGGAGGTGGCGAGGTCGGTCATCATCGGCGCGCTGCCGGCCGGTTCCGGCCAGTAGCTCATGGCGACCAGCAGCACCGCCGGCGGCACGGCGACCTGATCGAGCGTCGGGCGGGTCTCGGACGAGGCGTGGAGGAGGGTGTCGGGCATCGCCTCACTCCGCCGCGGCGGCGTAGGGGGCGGCGCCGTTCTCCAGGAACCACGCGTAGGTTCGCCGGATTCCCTCGTCCAGCGGCATCCGGGCGCGCCAGCCGGTGGCGGCCAGCCGGGTGACGTCCACCACCTTGCGCGGGTGGCCGTCGGGCTTGCTCAGGTCCTGCTCGATGCGGCCGGTGTAGCCGACGGTCTCGCGCACCAGATCGGCCAGGTCGCGGATGGTGATGTCCTCGCCGGTGCCGAGGTTGATGAGCTCGCCCCCGTCGTAGGCGCGCATCAAGTGGATGCAGGCGTCGGCCATGTCGTCCACGTACAGGAACTCGCGCCGCGGCGTGCCGGTGCCCCACAGGGTGACGCTCGGCGCACCCGCCATCTTGGCGTCGTGGAAGCGGCGGATCAGGCCGGGCAGCACGTGCGAGGACTCCGGCTCGAAATGGTCGCCGGGGCCGTAGAGGTTGGCGGGCTGCGCGCAGATGGCGTTGAAGCCGTACTGCTTGCGGTAGGCCTGGCACATGGTGATGCCGGCGATCTTGGCGACGGCGTAGGGCTTGTTGGAGGGCTCCAGCGCGCCGGTCAGCAGCGCGTCCTCGCGCATCGGCTGCTCGGCGAGGCGCGGGTAGATGCAGCTCGATCCGAGGAACAGCAGCTTGCCCACCCCCGCCCGCCACGCCGCGTCGATGACGTTGGTCTGGATCAGCAGGTTGTCGCGGATGAAGTCGGCTCCCTGCCGCTCGTTGGCGAGGATGCCGCCGACCCGCGCGGCGGCGAGGAACACGCAGTCGATCTTCTCGCGGTCGAAGAAGGCGCGCACGGCGGCCTGGTCGGTCAGGTCCAGCTCGCCGCGGGTGCGCGTCACGAGGTTGGCGTGCCCTTCCGCGGCGAGCTGCCGGAGGATCGCCGATCCCACCAGCCCGCGGTGGCCGGCGACGAAGATCCGGCTGTCCTGATGCATGGTCATGGTTCCCCGCTTCCGTGTCGCGTCCGCATGCCGCTCATTCCGCCGCCCGCAGCGGCGCGTCGCCGGCGATGCGGTGGGCGTACCAGTCGACGACGCCCGGCAAGCCCTCGGCCAGCGGGATGCGCGGGCGGAAGCCGAGGCGTTCCAGGCGAGAGATGTCCGGGCAGCGGCGGTCGGTGCCGCCGGGGGCGGGCGGGCCGGCGATGACCTCCGCCTGGCGACCGAAGCAGGCCACCACCTGGCGGGCGAGGTCGGCGACGCTGACCTCCTCCGGGTTGCCGACGTGGTAGACGCCGAGGTGCTCGCCCTTCCCGATCACGGTGACGATGCCGTCCACCGCGTCGTCGATGTGCACGAAGGCGCGCGTCTGCGTGCCGTCGCCCTGGATCGGGAAGGCCACCGGGACGCGCGGCGCGCTGAGGCTGACCGCGGCGACGGCGCGGCGCACGAACTCCGGCACCACGTGCTCCCACCCCATGTCGGGGCCGTAGACGTTGTGCGGGCGGAAGATGGCGACGCGGTCGAAGCCGGTGCGCCCCCAGTTCACCGCCAGCAGCTCGGAGATCAGCTTCGACCCGCCGTAGGAATAGCGCGGGTTCAGCACGTCCGGCACCACCAGCGGCACGTCCTCCGGCGTCGGCACCATGGGCGGCGTCTGGTACGCCTCCGACGACGAGGCGAGGACGAGGTCGCCCACCCCCTCGGCCCGGCAGGCGTCCAGCACGTTCAGCATGCCGCGCACGCCGACGTCCAGCACCACCTCCGGCTTCTCGTAGAAGTGCCGGGTGCCGTTGACGGCGGCGAGGTGCAGCACGGCGTCGGTGCCGCGCACCGCGGTGCGCACGGTGTCGGCATTGCGGATGTCGCCGCCGACGAACTCGACGCTGTCGGCGATGCCGGCGAGGCGGCCCATGTGGCCGCGCGAGTTGTCGTCGAGCACGCGGACGCGGTGCCCGTCGTTCAGCAGGCGGCGGACCAGCGCGGCGCCGATGAAGCCGCTGCCGCCGGTGACGAGATAGTGCGCCATCGCCCCTTACCCCGCGTGCGCGAAGCGCGCCGCCCCGTGGCCGCCCAGCGTGATGTACGCGGTGCCCTCGGGGAGATCGACTTCGCGGCTGTTGAAGTTGTTCCAGAAGTCGTAGATGAAGCCCGGCCGGTCCATGCGGCTCGCCAGATCCGGCAGCGGCATGCTGGTGAAGACCGGGTGGTTGTTCAGGATCACCGCGAGGTTGGCGCCGCGCACGGCGCCGTCCATGCTCTCCGCCGGCTCCAGGCCGAAGGCGCGGATCTGGTCCGGCGCCACCACCGCGTCGAAGCCGCGCCAGCGCGCGGTGGGGAAGCGGGCGCGCAGCTCGTCGAACACCGGCTTCGCCATGGTGCCGCGCAGGTCGTCCGTCGCCGGCCGGCCCTTGAAGGCGAGGCCCATCAGGCTGATCGTCGGCTCCCGCGGGAAGCCCTGCATGGAGTTGGCGAGGGAGTGCAGGAAGCCGGCGACCTCCTGCGGCTGGGTCTCGTTGACGTGGCGGCCGGCGGCGGTGATCTCCAGCTCGACGCCGTGCTCGCGCGCCCCCTCGATCAGGATGTGCGGGTCCTTCTCCAGGCAGGGGCCGCCGACCGGGCCGGGCAGCGGCAGGTTGGTGCGCGGGTAGCCCAGCTTGCCGGCCCGCACCACCTCCGCGGCGCTGATCTCCAGGCTGTTGCACAGCCGCGCGATCTCGTTGGAGAAGGCGAAGGTGACGTCGCGGTAGGTGTTGTCCACCAGCTTGATCAGCTCCGCCGTCTCCAGCGTCGAGACCTTGACCGTGGTCGGCGTCAGGAAGCCGAAGATCTGCGAGGCGCGCGCGGCCACGTCCATGCTCTCGGCGCCGATGATCTGCGGCAGCTGCTCCAGCTCGACCAGCGCCTGGCCCTCCAGCGTGCGCTCCGGGCAGAAGGCGATGTCGAAGCGCTTGCCGCACGCGTCGAGGATCGGCTTCACGACGCCGCGGGTGGTGCCGAGCTTCACCGTCGAGCGCAGGATCACCATGTCGCCGTCGTTCAGGCACTCGGCCACCTGCCGGGTCGCCGCTTCGATCATGTCGGTGCGCACGCGGCCCGTCCGGTCCAGCGGGGTGCCGACCGTGATGATGTAGACGCTGTGCCGGCGTTCGCACTCCGGCGTCCGGCCGAAGCTGAACCGGCCGCGGCTCAGCACGTGGCGCAGCCGTTCGGCGAGGCCCGGCTCGTGGAAGTGGGGCAGGCCCTGGGCCAGCTTGTCCAGGATGTCGCCGCGGATCTCCACGCCGTGAACCTGGAAACCCGCGTCGGCCATCGCCACCGCCAGCGTCATGCCGACATAGCCGAGGCCCAGCACGCAGACGTTGCGGTCGGGAAAGGAGTTGGGAAGCATTCGTCCGTGGCCCTGCCTAAATTGACGCCATACTCAGAAAGGCGTCGCCCATGCGCCGCCCCGTAAGTGCCTCAGTGCCAACAGGTTCTAGCCGGGGATTGTTCCCCTGATTCCAATGAATTAGATAGATTCGAAAGAGAAGATAGCCGGATCGTTTGACCTGTCGGGCAGGATGTCGACAGTATTGCAAGAGAAATTCTGGAAATGTACTTGCGGGTGGAGCGGCGCGGCCGGGCATCATCCGTCCGCGCGGCTTGCCTATCCGTTGGGGGCGCCCTCATGCGGAGGCTCCGACCAGCCGGCGCAGGCGCGACACCGCGACCAGCCCGGCGAGCGGCACCGCCGCCGCGTAGACCATCGCCATGCACGTCCCGCCCACCGCCAGGACTGCCAGCGGGTGGCGCGGCACCGCCTGCGGCAGCAGGTGTTCGATCAGCACCCAGCTGGCCACCGCCAGCAGCGCGCAGGCCGCCGCCCGCGCCGCGATGCCCAGGTAGAGCTGCCCGACCGCGCGCCGGTGCAGCCACGCCATGCCGGCGGTGCACACCAGCTCCGACGCCAGCGTGGCGGCGGCGGAGCCCTCCATGCCCCAGCGCGGAATGGCCCAGAGGTTGAGCCCCGCGTTGATCGCGCCGCCGGTCAGGATCACCGCCATGTAGCCGGTCTGCCGGTGCCAGACCAGCAGCGGATTGCCCAGCACCATGTTCAGGTAGATGACGCCCAGCGCCGCCATCAGCAGGCGCAGCGCGTTGACCGCCGGGGCGTAGGCCTCGCCGAAGAACAGCATCAGGATCTCCGGCGCCAGCGTCAGCCCGGCCGCCGAGGCCAGCGCGCCGACCACCAGCATGGTGGTGGCGTAGTCGTGCATGCGCAGGCGCATCCGCTCGTGGTCGCCGTAGGCCGAGGCGAGCTGCGGCAGGAAGCTGTTCATGACGATGTGGCCGGCGGTGGAGGCCAGCATCAGCACCTTGAACGAGGCCGCGTACCAGCCGACCTGCGTCTTGTCGGCCATGAAGCCCAGCATCACCGTGTCGAGGTGCGAGAAGATCGCCCAGGCGAAGACGCTGACCGCCATCGGCGCCGCCGCGGTCAGCATGACGCGCCACGCACCCAGGTCGAAGCGCGGGTGCGGCGCCCCGAACTCGCGGGTGTAGCGGACCACCACCAGCAGCGCGTTGAACAGCACCGACAGTGCGGTGATGCCGGCGGCGATCACCACGTCGTCGGGGCCGCGCACCAGCGCCAGCGTGGCGATCATGGTGACGATGGCGTTGCCGGCCTCCCGACCGGCGATGACGCCCATCCGCTCGGTGCCCTGGTAGTAGAAGTCGATGATCAGCGCCTGCCCGAACAGCTGGACGATCTGCACCCACAGCACCGCCTTGACCAGGAACGGCTTGTCCAGCGCGTAGACGATCAGCGCGTACAGCCCGCCGACCAGCACGGCGAGCAGCACGCGGATGGTCAGCACATGGTCGACGATCCGCTTCGCCTGGCTGCGGTCGCGGGCGATCTCGCGCACCGCGTAGGTGGACAGGCCGAGGTTCACGAACAGTGCGGCGTAGGCGATGAACGCGGTGCCGAAGCCGATGAAGCCGTAATGCTCCGGCCCGAGGTGGCGCGCCGTCCACGCGGTGGCGACCAAACCGAAGGCCATGGTCAGCACCTTGGCGATCGCCAGCGCCCGGATGTTCAGGAAGATGAGCCGTCCGGCGGACATGCGAAGTCCAGTGTTGTGGCAACAAAGAGCCCCTCTCCCTCGACGGGAGAGGGGTTGGGGAGAGGGTGGCGACGCGAACCTTCGCGGGCTTCGCCCGCGCCCCCTCATCCCCAACCCCTCCCCCGCGAGGGGGGGAGGGGCTATTAGTTCACGTAGTACCGGCGATACCCGTGGTAGCGGCCGCTGTCCGGGAACTCGTACTGGGCGTGGCGGCGGGCATCGACCTGGCTGAACAGCACGCCGACCACATCGGCGCCGGCCTCCACCAGCTCCTTCAGGCCGGCCATGGCGGTCTCGCGCTTGGTCTTGCCCCAGCGGACGATGAACACCGTCTGGTCGGCCAGCGCGGCCAGCAGCTTGCTCTCCGACACCGCCAGCACCGGCGGCGAATCGAGGATCACCCGGTCGTATTCCAGCGCCAGGCGCGAGATCAGCTGGTGCATGCGGGCCGAGCCCAGCATGTCCTGCGGCAGCGCCGAGCCGTGGCCGGCGGCGATGACGTGCAGCCCGGTGCGCGGGTCGGCCTGCACCACGTCCTGCACCGCCGCCTGACCGGACAGCACCTCGTAGAGGCCGCTGCGGTTCTCCAGGCCGAGCATGCGGTGCAGGCCCTTGCGGCGCAGGTCGCAGTCGACGATCACCACCCGCTGCCCGGCGTTGGCGCAGATCCGCGCGAAGCCGCCGGCGACCGAGCTCTTGCCCTCGTCCGGCACCGCGGAGGTGAACAGCAGCACCCGCTGCCGCCCGTCCGGGTTGGCCAGCAGCAGCGTGGTGCGCAGGCTCTGCAGCGCCTCGGTGTAGGAGGACAGCGGCTTGTCGATCACGTAGTCGGCCGGGCTGCCGCGCAGCCGGCCCCAGCGGCCGATGGTCGGCACGATGCCCAGGCCGCGCACGCCGGTCGCCAGCTCGAACTGGTGCGGGCTGCGGAAGCCGCGCTCGAAGTACTCGACCAGCATGGCCAGCAGCACGCCGACCGCGCCCGACGCGATCAGCGCCAGGATGACGATCAGCTTCTTGTTGGGCTGGCTGGGCAGCAGCGGGATGGCGGCCTGCGAGACGACGCGGGCGTCCGGCTGCTGGATGTCGTTCTGCGAGGAGATCTCCTGGAAGCGGGTCAGCAGCGTCTCGTACATGGTCTGCGAGGTTTCGGCGTCGCGCTCCAGCGTGCGCAGGGTGACGGTGGACTTCTGCTGATCGTCCACCTTGCCCTGCAGCTCGTCCAGGCTGGCCTTCAGCGACGCCTCGCGGCCGCGCGCCAGCTCGACCTCGTTGTTGAGGCCCTGGACGATCTTATCGACCTCCATCCGCATCTGGCCCTGCAGGTCGCGCAGCTGGCTCTGCAGGGCCTGGATCGCCGGGTGCTTGCCGCCGTAGCGCTGGTTGGCGTCGGCCATCTGGCGCTGCAGCTCGACCTCCTGCCGGCGCAGCGACTGGATCAGGCCGTTGCCCAGCACGTCGCCGATGGTGCCGACGCTGCGCTGGTTGCGCGTCAGGTTGACGACCTCGCGCTGCTTGGCCTCCGCCGCCTCGCGCTGGGTGCGGGCGAGGACGTAGTTGGTGTTCAGTTCGGCCAACTGCTGGGTGGAGATGGTGCGCGCCTCGCCGGACGCGGTCAGGCCGGTGCGGGCGCGGAACGCCTCGGCCGCGTCGCCGGCCTCGCGGGCCTCCTTGCGGACCTCGGCGATGCGCTCCTCCAGCCACGCGGTGGCGCGCTTGGTGGCCTTGAACTTCTCGTCCAGCTGATCGACCAGATACATCTGGGCGATGGTGTTGACGATGGTGGACGCCTTGCGCGGGTCCTCGCTGTCGAAGGTCACCGAGAGCACGTAGGAGCGGCCCTGCGGCCGGACGTTCAGGTTGTCGAGCACCGCGTTGACCACCGAGGTCTTGCGGTTCTTGGCCTTCTCCTCCTCGGTCAGCTCGATCGCCGGGCGGTTGCCCTGGAGCGAATCCCGCCACGAATCCGGGATCCAGTTGCGCGGGTTGAGGTAGACGAGCAGCGGGTTGGGCGGCGGCCGCAGGTCGGCGTTGAATTCCGGATCGTTCACCAGGTTCAGCCGGTCCACGATCTTCTCGGCGAAGGTGGGGGACTTCAGCACCGCCACCTCGCTCTGCATCACGCTCATGTCGGCGCCGAGGCCGCCGAGCACCTCCTCGAACTTCGTCACCGAGGTCTTGCGGTGCTCCAGCATCACCAGCGTCTCGGCGGTGTAGAGCGGGGTGAGCTGCAGCGCGATCCCCACCGCGGCCCCCGTGCCCAGCAGCATGGTGACGCCGATCAGCAGCTTGTGCCGCCACAGCATGCCGGCGGTGCGGCGCACCGCGTTCACCGCGGCGTCCGAGATGTTGAAGCTGACCTGTCCGCCCGGCCTCCGTGCGGGGTATTCCTGTATCTCCTGCGTCGCCAAAGCCGGTCCTCCCACATGCCTCCGACGCCGCCGGGGCGGCATAGTCCTGGGGGCATGAACACCCTGGAGAGGGTGCCGTTTCACGCGTGCTGCGGTGCATCCGGACAGGCAAGTGCGCCCTTGTGGGTCATCCGTTGGAACCAGCGAGCCGTCGGTATGGACCCGTGCGGGACGCTTGCCGATAATGGCCAAGTCTTTTTCGCGGGGAGGGCGGCATGGCGCTGACGGGTACGGACTGGCTGGACGCGTTTCCGGCACTGGCGCAGCTGGAACCCGAGGCGATGGCCCTGCTGTCCGCCGAGGGCGTGCGCGTGCACCTGCCGCGCGGCACGGTGCTGTTCCAGGCCGGCGCCTTGTGCCAGAGCTACCTGATGATGCTGGACGGCTCGGTCCGGGTGCAGATGGTGTCGGAATCCGGGCGCGAGATCGTCCTGTACCGGGTGGCGCGCGGCGAGACCTGCATCCTCACCACCGCCTGCCTGATGACGCGCACCGGCTACAGCGCCGAAGGCGTGGGCGAGACCGACATCGACGCGGTGGCGCTGGGCGCGTCGGCCTTCCACGCGCTGCTGGCGCGCTCGGCGGTGTTCCGCGACTTCGTCTTCGAGTCCTTCGGCAACCGGCTGACCGGCATGATGGCGCTGGTCGAGGAGGTCGCTTTCGGCCGCGTCGACCTGCGTCTGGCGCGCTTCCTGGTGGAGCACCGGGACGCGGACGGCGGGCTCGACACCACGCACCAGACGCTGGCGGTGGAACTCGGCACCGCGCGCGAGGTGGTGAGCCGGCAGCTCAAGGAGTTCGAGCGGCGCGGGCTGGTCGAGCTGACGCGCGGGCGCGTGCTGGTGCGCGACGTGCGCGGGCTGGAGGGGCTGGCGGCGTAAAGGTTACGTGCGCCGCAGCGCCAGCACCGCGTTCAGCCCCCCGAACGCGAACGAGTTCGACAGCGCCACCCGGATCGGCATCTCCCGCGCCGCGTTGGGCACCGCGTCCACCGGGCAGGCGGGGTCCGGCTCGGTGAAATTGGCGGTCGGCGGGACGATCCCGCGCGTCAGCGCCAGCACCGTCGCCACCGCCTCCAGCGCCCCCGCCGCGCCCAGCGCGTGGCCGAACATGGACTTGGACGACGACACCGGCAGCCGCGCCGCCCGCGCGCCGAACACGTCGTGGATCGCCTGCGCCTCTGCCACGTCGTTGGCGGCGGTGGCGGTGCCGTGCGCGTTGATGTAGTCCACCGCCTCGGGATCCAGCCGCGCGTCCGTCAGCGCGGCGCGCATCGCACGTGCCGCGCCCCGCGGGTCGGGGGCGGTGATGTCGCCGGCGTCCGCGCCCAGGCCGACGCCGGCCAGCCCGGCCAGGACGGCGGCGCCGCGGCGGCGGGCGTGCTCCTCGGTCTCCAGCACCAGGACCGCCGCGCCCTCGCCCAGCACCATGCCGCTGCGGTCCTTCGAGAAGGGGCGGCAGGTGTCGGAACTGGCGATCCGCATCGCCTCCCAGCCCTTGAGCGCGCCGAAGCTCAGGCTGGCCTCGGCGCCGCCCGTGATCACGACGTCGGCCATGCCGGCGCGCAGCAGCATCAAGGCCATGCCCAGCGCGTGGCCGGACGAGGCGCAGGCGCTCGACGCCGCGAAGGCCGGGCCGGTGATGCCGAACTCCATGGACAGGTGTGCGGCCGGGGCGCTGAACATCAGGCGCGGGATGGTCAGCGGGTGCAGGCGGTTGGCCCCCTCGCCGTACAGGCGCAGGAAGGCGTCGTCCAGCGTGGTCATGCCGCCCACGCCGATGCCCAGCACCACCCCAGTGCGTTCGGACAGCGGTCCGGCGAAGGACAGCCCGGACATGCCCACCGCCTCGCGCGCCGCCACCAGGGCAAGCTGGCTGGTCCGGTCGAGCAGGCTCAGGCGCTTCGGGTCGATATGCGCCGCCGGGTCGAAATCGCGCACTTGGGCGGCGACGGGGATGGCGAGCGGCCGGTCGGGCATGCCGGCCAGCGGGCCGATGCCGCTGCGCCCGGCGAACAGCGAATCCGCGAAGGCCGGAACGCCGATCCCGATGGGCGAGACGACGCCCAGCCCGGTTACGACGGCATGGGTCATGGGGCGCGCGTCACGCCGCGCGGCTCTCGCCGATCACGGCCTCGACGGCGCGCAGGATGTCGCCGACGGTGGCGAACTCCTGCCGGGCGTCGTTGGCGTTGAAGGGGATCGCGATGTCGAAGCGGTCCTCCAGGGCGAAGACGATCTCGATCACGTCGAGCGACGCGATGGCGAGGTCGGCGAGGCGGGCGTCCGGCGTTAGCCGCGCGCGGTCCACCTGCCCCTTCTCGGCGATGATGGCGAGGACGTCGTCTTCGATGTTCGCGGGGGTTGGACTCATGCGGCGGCTCCGGCTGTGCCGCCGCAAAGGTTACCGCGATTCCAAGGCCTTGATTCGATTCTTTAGGTCTACCACGTCCGCGAAGTAGCGCTTCAGGCGGCCGAGGTTCTTGTACTGCTCGAACGCCTCGGTGCGCGGCACGGCGGGATAGCCCATCCACACCGTCTTCGGCGGGATGTCGCGCCCGACGCCGGAGTTGGCGGCGACCACCGAATCGCTGCCGATGGTCTTGTGGTCGGCGACGCCCACCTTGCCGGCCAGCACCACGCGGTCGCCGATGGTGACGCTGCCCGCCACGCCGACGTGGCCGCACAGCATGCAGTTGGTGCCGATCACCACGTTGTGGCCGATCTGCACGAGGTTGTCGATCTTGGTGCCGTTGCCGACGCGGGTCGCCGTGACCGTGCCGCGGTCGATGGTGGCGCCGGCGCCCACCTCCACGTCGTCGCCGAGGATCACCGTGCCGATGGAGTTGACGCGGCGGATCAGCACGTTGGTGGCGGTGACCCGGCCGCTGGCCTTGGCGGTCTCGACGCTGCCCGGCTCCGGCGTCACGAAGCTGAAGCCGTCGTTGCCGACCGCGGCGTTGGGGTGGATGATGCAGCGCTCGCCCATCTCCACCCGCTCGCCGATGCGGGCGCCGGGGTGGAACAGGCAGTCGCGGCCGGCCACCGCCCCGGCGCCGATGGTCGCGTGCGGCATCACGATGCAGCCGGGGCCGAGCTTCGCCCCGGGGCCGACGTAGGCGAAGGGGCCGACCGACACGCCCTCGCCCAACTCGACGTCCGGCGCCACGAAGGCCTGGGGGTGGACGCCGGGCTCGGCGTGCACCGGCTTCTCGAACACGTCCATCAGGCCGGCCATGGCGTAGCGCGGGCGCTTCACCAGGATGGCGCCGGCAAGCCCGGCCGGCACCTCGGCGCCCTCGGCCAGCACCGCGGCGCGCGCCCTGGTGCCGGGCAGCAGCGCCAGCAGCTCCTTGTCCATGGCGAGCGCCAGGTCCCCGGGCCCCTCGGCCTCGGACGGGTGGACGGCGCGGGCGATCTCGATGGAACCGTCGCCCTCGACACGGGCGTCCAGGGCGGCGGCGATCTCGGCGAGCTTCATGGGCGGGGCGCTTCGGGCTGCGGTGACGGGGCGCTACCCCTAGCACGAAACGCAGACCGACGAAATGCCGAGGCGGGAGGGGCAATCCACGGTGGTGGGGGGCGCGTATCAGGAGCGGATCTGCAAAGGGACGGTTGATGGACGGATGGGATTCCTCGTGGGTGGACGCCGAGGCGGAGCTGTGCCGGCTCATCTATTTCAGCCAGGTGCGCGCCGGCCTGTCGCGCGCCGACCTCAAGGACATCCTCGCCCGCTCGCGCCGCAACAACGCCGCGGTCGGCGTGACCGGGGCGCTGTGCTTCGACCAGAACCGGGTCCTCCAGGTGCTGGAAGGCCGGCGGCTGCACGTCAACCGGGTGTTCGGCCGCATCCTCGCCGACCCGCGCCACCATGACGTGGGACTCGTCACCTTCACGCCGGTGGCGGAGCGGCTGTTCCCGGTGTGGTCGATGCTCTACGTCGGCGCCGACCGGCTGACGCAGGACGTCTGCCGCCGCTTCTGCGGCGTGGCCGGCTTCCACCCCGAGCGCCTGACCGCCGAGCGCGCCACCCAGCTGGTGGCGCACTTCGCCGGTCTGGCCGCGCCGGCCGGGGAGGCGGCCGGGGAGGCGGAGGAGGCGGCCTGACGGACCGGAGGGGGTGGGGGGCTCATTCCCCCGTCTGCAGCAGCGCGCCGCGCACCCGCGCCTGGCGGAACGACCACAGGAAGCTGCCGGCGCACAGCGCCATGAACACCAGGTTCAGCCCGGCCGCCCAGGCCATCTGCCGCCACTCCAGCGTGCCGTGGAAGACCAGCGCCCGCATGCCCTCGAACACGTGGGTGGAGGGCAGGGCCAGGGCCACCCACTGCAGCCACCCGGGCAGCACCGAGACCGGGTAGTAGACGGCGCTGACCGGCGCCAGCATGAACACCAGGATCCACGCCAGCCCCTCCGCCCCCATGCCGTAGCGCAGGATCAGCGCCACGGTGAACAGGCCGAGCGACCAGCCGAACAGCAGCAGCAGCGCGAAGAACAGCCCCAGCGGCAGGCCCATGGAGAACACCGAGTAGCCGAAGAACGGCACCGCCAGCAGCGCCGCCGGCACCACGCCGATGATGGTGCGGATCAGGCTCATCACCATCAGCGAGACGACCCACTCGCCCGGCCGCAGCGGGCTGACGAACAGGTGGCCGAGGTTGCGCGACCACATCTCCTCGAGGAACGACACCGACACGCCGAGCTGCCCGCGGAACAGCACGTCCCACAGCAGCACGCCGGAGATCAGCACGCCCGCCCCCTGCGCCACCCAGCTGCTGTTCTGCGCCATGAACTGGTTGATGTAGCCCCACAGGATCATCTGCATGGTGGGCCAGTAGGCCAGCTCCAGGAACCGCGGCCACGACCCGCGCAGCAGGTACCAGTAACGCAGCACCATGGCGCCGACGCGGCGGGGGGAGAGGTCGAGGGTGTCGGTGAGGGTCATGGGGCTCTTTCCGTATGCTCTTGCCCCCTCC
>NZ_JBOZRT010000138.1:0-9942 GCF_050789165.1 Azospirillum sp. | reverse complement strand
CCTTCAGCGCGGTGAAGTCGTTGTTGTACTTCGTGCGCATGTCGGTGTTGAGGTTCTGGTCGGCCAGCTTGGTCAGCGTCTCGCGGGCACGCATCAGCGCGTCGGACACGTTGGTCGCCGCGTTGCTGAAGACAGCGGTGGCGCCCTTGGCGATGTTCAGCTGGCTGTTGACCGCGTCGATCGCGCCCTTGTCGGACCGCAGCGACTGGGCGACCGCGAAGGCCGCGCCGTCGTCCACCGAGTCGGCCACCTTGTAGCCGGTCGTGACGCGCTTCTGGACCTTGTTCAGCTGGCCGATCGTGTTGTTGAGGCTCTGCAGAGCGACGAGGGCGCTCTGGTTGGTGTTGACGGAGTTTGCCATGACACATCTCCTTTTGGTCTGCGAGAGGCCCTTTTGAACCTGCGCAAAAGTCTATGCTCCTAGGCCAAACGCGTCAAGGGGTATCTGTAAGGGCAAGGGGGCCGCCGCCCAGGCGGATCAACGGGTTGGACTCCTACGACAGGAAGTTGATGAGGGACAGGCTCTTGGCCTGGGCGATGATCTTGTAGGTTGCTTCGAGCGCCGTGCTGTTCTGCGACAGCTTGGTGGCGACCACGGCCATGTCGACGTCCTCGACGTCGCCCAGCGCGACCGTGAGGCTGCTGATGACGCTCTCGTGCTTCTGGCCGATGTCCTGGATCTCCTTGCGGGTGATGCCGAGCTTGCCGACCTCGTTGGACAGGCCGGTGATCGACGTGCGCGTCGCGTCGAAGCCGTCCTTCAGCAGCGCCTTGTAGCCGTCCAGGTTGCCCGGCGGGCAGGTGATGGTGGCGGCCGTCGCCAGCGCGCGGAACATGTCCTGGAACACCGGCGCGTCGGCGCGCAGGCCGTAGCTGATCTGCCGGTCGACATCGACGCGGGCGATCATCGTGGCGCCGCCGGCCTGCTGCAGCGACGTCCCATAGAGGCCCGAGGTGCCGGCGCCGCCCATGTAGGCCTGCGGCGGGTTGGTGGCCACGGGGATCGACGCCAGCGTGGTGTTCGGCAGCCCGACGTAGCTCTTGAGGTTGGTGACGATGTCGGCCTGCTGCGCCGCCGTGGTGGCGCCCGGCAGGTTGGCGGTCATCTCCGACTGGAAGGCGGCGAACAGGCCGTTGACGTCGGGCACCGGCGCGTTGTGGATGTCGTTGCCGGCGAAGATGTAGCGCCCCTCGACCTTGGTGTTCAGCAGGTTCTGCAGCTCCTCCATCCCGCGCTTGCCCAGCTCGTTCAGGAAGGTGGTGTCGGGAACCGACGTGGTGCCGTTGGTCGACAGGTCGCTCGACATCTTGTTGTATTCGTTGCGCAGGTCGTTCAGCAGGTCCGTCATCTTGGACATCGCGGTGTCCATGACGCTGGCGTAGAGCGTCACGCCGGCGATGTTCTTTTGGTAGGTCGCCAGCTGGTCGTTGACCGAGCGGATGTTGATCGAGCGCCGCGCCTCCACGCCCAGGTCGCCGATGACCGTGCCGATCTTGCCGCTGGACGCCTGGCTGTTCAGCGTGACCTGCTGGCGCTGCAGCCGGGTCGTGTCGTTCAGCATGCGCTGGTACTGGCTGTAGCTGGAAATGTTGCTCATGGCTCAGGTCCTTCGTGCTCAGCGCACTGCCGAGAACAGCGTGTCCATCATCTGCTGCGCGGTCCGCAGGACTTGCGCCGACGCGCTGTAGGAGCGCTGCAGGATGGTCAGTTGCGCCATCTCCGTGTCCAGGTTGACGCCCGAGAGGTCGTTGCTGCGCATCTCGACGGCGTTCTTCAGTTCCTCGGTCCGCGTCTTGTCCGCCGTGACGTCGGCGCGCATCTGGCCCTGGCGCGCCACCAGCGTCTGCACGAAGCTGCCGAGGCTGGCGACCTGCGGCAGGTCGCTGGTCAGGTTGGCCAGCGGGTTCGGGCCCAGCGCGCTGTTGCGGAACCCCGCGTGCGGCTGACCGGCGACGTCCGCGGTGTCGCCCATGGCGTAGTTCAGGACGTTGAGGATGCGCTGGTTGGTCACCGCCGGGGCGCCGGCCGCCGGCGCGCCGGCGTCGCCGTAGCGGACGAAGTCCGGGTTGGAGACCGCCAGGTTCACCGAGATCTGCGCCGCGAATCCGACGTAGTTGCCCGGAATGTCGGCGGGCACCGGGCTGCCGGGCTTGGTCGGCTGCGCCGGGTACGACCCCGGCGTGCCGGTGAACAGCGTCATGCCGGCCGCCTCGAAGCGCATCGCCATCTTCTGCGCGAACTCGTCCAGCTGCCCCTGCAGCGTCGGGAAGGTGCGGTCGCGCAGCTCCAGCAGCGCGCCCAGCTTGCCGTCGCCGTTCAGCGCGCTGGTGATGTCGCGGCCGGGGGCGCCCTTCAGCGTGATGCCCGGGATGTTCCCCGGGGGGCTGGCGCTGTAGTACGAGTTGTGGTCCAGCGTGGTCTGCGAGAACTCCAGCTGCTGCGCCGAGCGGTCCACCAGCGTCAACCCGCTGCGGGTGGTGATGATGACCCGCTGGTCGTTGCTCTTCACCGTCTGGATGTCCATGTACTTGGACAGTTCCAGCACCGACTGGTCGCGCTGGTCCTCCAGGTGGGCGGTGCTCTCGCCGCGCTGCGACACGGCGATGATCTGGTTGTTCAGGTCGGCGATGCGCCGCAGGTTGCCGTTGATCGCCTCCACCGACGCGCCGATCTCGACCTGGGTCTGGTTGCGCAGCGTCAGCATCTGGCTCGACATCGAGTGCAGCTGCTCGGTCAGCGAGGTCGCCTGGTTGACCACCTCCAGCTGGTAGGACATGGACTCCGGGGAGGTCGACAGCTTGTCGAAGGCGTCCTGGAACTTGCCGTAGGTGGAGGCGAGCGACTGCGCGTCCTCCGGACGCCCCTGCATCTCCTCGACGCGCTGCAGGTAGGACTCCTTGACCTCCTGCCCGGACAGCGCGCCGGTGCGGCGGCGCAGGTCGGCCTGCAGGCTGGCGTCGACGACCCGCTGCAGCTCGCCCACCTGCACGCCGGCGCCGGTCTGGCCGATCACGACGGCGGACTGGGCCAGCGTCTTGCGGGTGTAGCCCGGGGTCTGCGCGTTCGAGATGTTCTGCGACACCGTATCGATGCTGCGCTGGACGACCTTCAGGCCGCTGAGCGCGTTGGCAATACTAAGGTCCAGTGACATCGAACTGCTCCGGTCGGTCCGGATGACGGAAAACATCATCCCGCCACCAGCGTAGCAAGCCCCGGGCCATCCCGCGGAACCCCTGATTTCCCTGGCTTTCCGCCGCCCGCCCCTGGGCAAAGGCCGGGCCGGCGCGGGCGGGGCCGTGGGCAGAAATTGCCGCTGGGGGAAAAAATGGCCCAGCCCCGGCGCGCCTTCCGTCCGCCCGTCCGTGGTGATACATCAAACGGCTGAACCGGCGCCGACCCGCCCGTCAGAACAGAGACTTACCGCCATGATCCGCTACTGCACGCGCTGCCTCTACCCGGAAACCAAGCCGGACCTGTGGTTCGACGAGCGCGGCGTGTGCAGCGCCTGCCTGAACTACGAGAAGCGCGCCACGGTGGACTGGGACGCGCGGCAGGCGGAGTTCCGCGCGGTGGTCGGGCGCTACCGGCGCGACGGCTCCAACTACGACTGCATCGTGCCGGTCAGCGGCGGCAAGGACAGCACCTACCAGACCATCCGCCTGCTGGAGGCCGGGCTGACGCCGCTGTGCGTCACCTCCACCACCTGCTCCCTGTCCGCCATCGGCCGGCGCAACATCGAGAACCTCAAGCGGCTCGGCGTCGATTACATCGAGGTGACCACCAACCCGCTGGTCCGGCGCAAGCTGAACAAATTCTGCCTGCAGAACATCGGCGACATCTCCTGGCCGGAGCACGTCACCATCTTCACCATCCCGGTCCGCCTCGCGGTTCAGCTCGACATCCCCCTGATCGTCTGGGGCGAGAACGCGCAGAACGAGTACGGCGGCCCGGCGGCGGCGGCGGAGAACAACGTGCTGACCCGGCGCTGGCTGGAGGAGTTCGGCGGCCTGCTCGGCCTGCGGGTCAGCGACATGGTCGGCCAGGACGGCATCCGCCCGCAGGACCTGATCCAGTACACCTACCCCAGCGACGCCGAGCTGGCCCGGGTCGGCGTCACCGGCATCTTCCTCGGCCACTACTTCCCCTGGGACGGCTACGCCAACGCGCTGATGGCGCAGGCGCACGGCTTCGAGACCTTCCCGCACATGGTCGAGGGCTCGCTGGTCAACTACGAGAACCTGGACAACCACCAGACCGGCATCCACGACTACTTCAAGTTCCTGAAGTACGGCTTCGGCCGCGCCACCGACATCGCCTGCAACCACATCCGCCGCGGCCGCATCTCGCGCGCCGACGGGCTGACCATGGTGGCGCTGCACGACGGCAAGTTCCCGTCCACCTACCTGGGCCGGCCGCTCGCCGACATCCTGGCCGAGATCGACATGACGGTGGACGAGTTCGTGGCGGTCTGCGACTCCTATACGAACAAGAAGCTGTTCAGGCGCGACCACCTCGGCCAGCTGATCCGCGACCGCGCCGGCAACCTGGAAAAGGTCAACCATGACAACGTCGGTCCTGATCGTTGACCACGGGCTCTGCAACCTCGACAGCATCGGCCGCGCGCTGACCGAGTGCGGCGCCCGCGTCGCCGTCTCCGCCGACCCGAAGGACATCGCCGGGGCCGGCCGGCTGGTGCTGCCGGGCGTGGGCACCTTCGCCCGGGGCATGGCCAACCTGCACGACCGCGGCCTCGCGGCGGCGCTGCACGAGGGGCTGGCGCAGCACCCGCGCCCGCTGCTCGGCGTCTGCCTCGGCCTGCAGCTGCTCGCCGAGTGGGGCGCGGAGGGGGCCGCCGGGGATGAAGGCACGCCGGGCCTGGGCCTGATTCCCGGCCGGGTCGAGCGACTCGATCCGCGGCCCGGCGAGCGGCTGCCGCACGTCGGCTGGAACCAGGTGCATCCGCGGCGCGACCACCCGCTGTTCCGCGGCGTCGCCGACGGCGCCGACGTCTACTTCGTGCACAGCTTCGCGCTGCGCTGCCCGGAGGAGAACCGTCTGGCCGAGACCGACTACGCCGGCGGCTTCACCGCCGCCGCCGCCAACGGCCTGGTCTGCGGCGTGCAGTTCCATCCGGAAAAGAGCCAGCACGTCGGCTTCACCCTGATCCGCAACTTCCTGGCGATGTAGGGGGCGATCCGGGGGCGGCCGGCCCGTGGCCGCGCCATGACGTCGGATCCCGCCGGCATCCTTGCCTCACACGATAGTTTTGTTGCTTTTCCGGATTTCATGGCAAACTCGTCATACAAGACCAAGCGGCCCGCCGGACGTGACGGCGGGCCGGAGCAAGGAGTTTCGATGATGGTGTCTGATCAGGGCGCGGCCGCGGGCCGTCTTGCAGCGGCGAACGCCGCCCTGGCCGCCGGCGACCTCGACGGCGCGGTGAACGAGGCTCTCGGGCTGATCGGCTCCGGCGGCGCGGAGGAGCGGCGCCAGGCACGCACCGTGCTCGACTCCGTGATCGACAAATCGGACCTGCACCGCGCCGCGCTGCTCGCCCGCTCCCGCCTGAGCGCCGAGTCCGGCGACCGCGTCGGCGCCATCAAGGACGCCGCCTCCGCCGTCACCGCCGCGCCGAAGGACGCCGAGGCGAACACCCTGCTGTCCGAGCAGATGGCCGCGGTCGGCCGCCTCGACGAGGCGGCGATGTTCAGCTACGAGGCGCTGAAGGCCGCCCCGGGCGAGGTCGGCCGCTACGCCCACCTCGCCGCCGTGCTGCGCCGCCAGAAGTCGTTCGAGGCGACGGAGGAGCTGCTGCGCACCGCCGTCTCGCTGGCCCCGCACGAGGCGGCGCTGGTGGCGATGCGCATGGACAGCCTGGTGCAGCTGCGCCGCCTGCCGGAGGCGATCGCGCTGGGCCAGGAGGCGCGCAAGCGCTTCCCCGAGGACGCCCGGCTGCTGCGCATGCTGGCCGCGGTGCTGCAGCTCGACGGCCGCGACGCCGAGACGGTGGCGGTGCTGCGCGACCTGCAGCGCATCGCCCCGAACGACGGCTACGCCCGCCACGTGCTGGCCTCCGCCACGGGCGGCACCCCGGCCAAGGCCGATCCGGACTTCGTGCGCGTCGTGTTCGACATGCTGGCGCCGCGCTACGACGACCTGATGCTGGGCGCCCGCAGCTACCGCGCCCCGGCGCTGATCGCCCAGGCGGTCAGGGCGCACACCGCCGGCAAGGACCTGTCCGTCCTCGACCTCGGCTGCGGCACCGGGCTGTGCGGCCTGATGGTGCGCGACATGGCGGCCACGCTGAAGGGCATCGACCTGACGCCGGCCATGGCCGAGTACGCGCGCACCACCCACATCTACGATTCGGTGGAGGTGGCCGACGCCGAGGCGGCGCTGGCCGCCGACACGGCGCTGTACGACGCGGTGATGGCCGGCGACACGCTGGCCTACATCGGCGACGTGGCGCCGCTGCTGGCGCTGCTGAAGGCGCACCTGAAGCCGGGCGGCGTCTTCGTCTTCTCCGTGGAGGTGACGGCCGACGGCGCGCCGCTGCGCCTCACCCCGGCCGGCAGCTTCGCGCACGGCCGCGGCGAGCTGGAGCGCCTCGCCACCGCCGCCGGGTTCACGGTGGCGCAGATGGCGGCGGAGAAGCTGCGGCTGGTCAACGGCGAGCCGCTGCGCGGCGTCGTCGGCGTGCTGAAGTCGGCCTGATCCGCCGGCCTGATCTGGGAGTCCCGTTCGAATGCCCCTGAAAGTCAACCTGCGCGCCGGAGAGCGGATCATCATCAACGGTGCGCTCATCAGCGCCGACAGCTCGATCGGGTTGACCATCCACAACAAAGTCACCCTGATGCTCGAGCGCCAGTTGGTCCGTCCGGAAGAGGCGACGACCCCGGCGCGCCGGATCTATTTCGCGATCCAGAACGCCTACGTCTCCGACCCCGAGGAGCAGCCGGCGTGGCTGGACCAGGCGAACCGCTACATCGACGACTACGCGGAGGCGACGACCACGCCGGCCATCCGCAAGAAGGTCGCGGCGATCCGCCTGCACCTCGCCTCCAGCGAGTACTACGCCGCCCTGCGTCTGGCGCGCGAGCTGTTCGCGCACGACGACAAGATGCTCTCCATGGGCGGATCCGGGCCCGAGGGGCAGCCGACGGCCGGGGAGTGAGGGCGTGGTGCGTCCGGCCGCAGCGGTCTTCTTCCAGGAGGACGGGTTCGCCCGCTCCGGATCCCGCATCGCCGGGCGCGCCGTTTCCGGCCACGGCTTCCTGAAGGCGCTGGCGCACGCCGAACCGGCGCGGCCGCTGGTGCTGTACGGCGACTCGCTCGACCAGCTCGACCGCTTCACCGCGCTGCAGAACCGCGATGCCATGGCGGTGCCGGGGCAGGAGGTGTGCTGGGCGCAGACCTTCGACGACCCGCGGCTGGTGCAGGCCGGCGCGCTGCACGTGCACGGCCTGGCCAAGGTGACCGAACTGGCGTGGCGGCGCGCGCGCGGCGGCGACCGGGCGGTCAGCCTGATCGGCCTCAACCACACCATCAGCACGCACGATGCCCAGGACGCGCTGGGCGCCTACCTGACCGCGCCGGTGCAGCCGTGGGACGCCATCGTCTGCACCAGCCGCGCGTCCCGCGCCGCCATCGAGCTGATGTTCGACGACTACGGCGGCTACCTCGCCCGCCGCTTCGGCGCGGCGCGCGTGCCGCGCCCGCACCTGGAGGTCATCCCGCTCGGCATCTGGTGCGACGAGTACGCCGTGCCCGCGGCCGACAAGGCGCGGCTGCGCGCGCAGTGGCGCGACCGGCTGGGCATCGCCGGCACCGACCCGGTGGCGCTGCACTTCGGCCGGCTGACGCACCTCGGCAAGGCGCACCCCACGGCAGGGTTCCTGGCGCTGCAGCGGGCGCGCGAAGCGCTGGGCCGGCCGGTGCACCTCGTGCTCGCCGGCTGGTTCGCCAACGACGGCATCGAGGACGAGTACCACGAGGCGGCGCGCCGCCTGTGCCCGGACGTGCGGCTGCACATGCTCGACGGCCGCGACGACGCGGTGCGCTTCTCCATCTGGCACGCCGCCGACCTGTTCGTCTCGCTGTCCGACACCATCCAGGAGAGCTTCGGCATCACGCCGCTTGAGGCGATGGCCGCCGGCCTGCCGGTGCTGGTCTCCGACTGGGACGGGTACCGCGACACGGTGCCGGACGTTGGGCCGGACGGCGGGGAGGTGGGCGTGCGCGTCCCCACCCTGGCCCCGGCGCCCGGCGACGGGCAGGCGCTGTCCGACTGGTACGAGGACGGCATGCTGGGCATCGACGGCTACGAGGGCTTCGCCGCGCTGGCGACCGCCGTCGACGTCGGAAGGCTGGAGACGGCGCTGCTCGACCTCCTGGGCGCTCCGGACCGGCTGCGCGCCATGGGCGAGCGCGCCGCGGCGTTCGCGCGGGCGACCTTCGACTGGCCGGTGGTGCTGGAACGGCACCGCGCGCTGTGGGCGCACCTCGCCGAGCTGCGCGCCGCCGCGCCCGGGTCCGGGCCGATGCCGCACCCGCTGCGCCCCGACCCGTTCCGCCAGTTCGCCGGCCACCCGACCCGCGCGCTGACGCCGGAGCTGCGGCTGTCGCGCCGCCCCGACCGCTCCGAGACGCTGGTCGGCGACCTCTCCGCCCTGTCGGTGCATCGCTTCGCCGAGCCGGTCATCGGCTTCACCGACGTGGCGCACGGCGTGCTGGCCCGGCTGTCGGCCGGCGACGCCACGGTGGGCGAGCTGACGGCGGGCTTGCAAGGGCCGCCGCGCCAGCAGATGGTGTGGACGGTCGGCTTCCTCCTGAAACTCGGGCTGATCCAGGCCCACCCGCCATGCTGAAGACCCGCATCATCCCCACCCTGCTCTACCGCGAGAACGGCCTGGTCAAGGGGCGCGGCTTCGACAGCTCGCGCCGGGTCGGCGGCGCCCTCCAGGCGATCAAGGTCTACAATTTGCGCGAGGTGGACGAGTTGGTCTTCCTCGACATCGCCGCCACGGCGGAGGGACGCGGCCCCGACCTGCCCCTGATCGACGAGCTGGCCGACCACTGCTTCATGCCGATGACCGTCGGCGGCGGCGTGCGCGACCTGGAGGATTTCCGGGCGCTGCTCTCGGTCGGCGCCGACAAGGTGGCGGTCAACACCGCCGTCCTCGCCGACCCGGCGCTGGTCGAGCGCGCCGCGGCGGCGTTCGGCAGCCAGTGCGTGGTGGTCTCCATCGACGTGCGCGGCTCCACGCCCGGCACCTGGGAGGTGGTCGGCCGCAACGGCGCCCAGCCGACCGGCCGCCACCCCGTCGCCTGGGCTCAGCAGGTCGCCGGCCTCGGCGCCGGGGAGATCCTGCTGACCTCGGTCGAGCGCGACGGCACCATGGAGGGCTACGACCTCGCCCTGGTCGAGGCGGTGAGCGCCGCCGTCGGCATTCCGGTGATCGCCTCAGGCGGCGCCGGCTCCTACGCCGACATGGCGGCGGCGGCGAAGCGCGGGGCGGCGGCCGTCGCGGCGGCGGCGATGTTCCATTTCACCCAGCAGACGCCGCGCGAAGCCAAACTGCACCTCGACGCCGAGGGCATCCCGGTGCGCCTGCCGGTGCGGGGCTGAGTCCCGCCATGGCGCCGGCCCTGCTCCCGCCCCCGCTGGTCCTGATGCGGATCCTGCTGTCGTCCGACGCCGACGCCCTGCTGCCCTACGCCCGCGCCGCGCTCGACGCGCAGGACGCGGAGTCCGGCACCTGGATCGCCCGCCGCGCCGCGGCGCTGGCGCCGGAGGCGGCGTGGCCCTACGTGGCGCTGTCGGTGCTGGCCGACGACGCGGCCGGCGCGCCGCTCGACCGCCGCCTGCTGCGGCTGGCGCCGGACGACGACCAGACCGTGCGGCGGCTGGCGCAGCGTCTTGCCGCCCGGCCCGACGGCGG
>NZ_JBOZRT010000137.1:0-74850 GCF_050789165.1 Azospirillum sp. | reverse complement strand
GTTGTCGGCGACGGCAGTCACCTCGATCTCGTGGCGGACGATGTTCAGCACGCCGCCCTTCTTGAGGCCGGCCGACTTGTCCTGGTTCGCGAACTCGACCGGCACCATGACGGTGATGCGGGTATCGCCCGACACGCGCAGGAAGTCCACGTGCAGCGGAACGTCGCTGACCGGGTGGAACTGCACGTCGCGCGGCAGCACGCGGTGCGTGGCGCCATCGACGGTCACGTCGAACAGGTGCGTGAAGAAGCCCGGCTGGTGCAGGATGCGGGTGAAGCCGCGCAGGTCCAGCGAAATGGTGAGGGGGGCCTGCTTGTTGCCGTAGATCACGGCAGGGATGCGGCCGTCGCGGCGGGTCTGGCGGGCGGTCCCCTTGCCGGCCCGCTCACGCGCCTCGGCGGCGAGCGCGATAACCTGAGTCATGGTGTGCTCCTCAACGGAAAAAGGCGCCCGCCTCCAGGGGTGCGGACGCATGAGCCGCGGTGTTTACGCTCCACGTGCCGAAACGTCAAGGGGCAGGGGCTTCGCGCCAGGCCGCCAGCAGGTCGGACTGCAGGCCGCGCGCGCGGGCGAGCCACGTCCGCGCCTCCGGCGGCATGTCGGCGACGCGGCGGTCCATGGCGGCGTCGAGGGCGGCGCGGGAGCGCTCGTCCCCGGCGTAGTAGACAAAGCCGAGGCTGCGGCCAGACGCGGTGCGCAGCCAGCCGGCGAGGCCCTTGGCGTAGGCCAGCGTGCCGGACTTGGCGCGCACGCCGGGCAGCGGCCCGCCCTCGTCGTCGCCGGGCAGCAGCGCGGCCAGCCGCTCGCCGCCGAGCGTCAGGATCGCCGCCGTCTGCCGCGCCGTCAGCCGCGAGCCCGACGTCAGGCCGGAGTGGTTGAGCAGCCGGAAGCCCGTCCAGTCCACGTCCGGCCGTTGCGCGCGGATCCAGCCGGCCAGCAGTGCGGCCGACTCCGCCAGCGTGGCGACGTTGGCATCCAGCGTGCGCGCCGCCGCCAGCCCGATCAGCTCGGCCGACAGGTTGTTGGAGTGTTTCAGCACCCGCGCCGCCAGTTCGGCCAGCGGCGCGCTCTCGTGCATCACCAGCAGGCGGGCGTCCGGGGGCAGCCGGCCGGCGGCGGGGCGGGGCAGGGCGATTCCGCGCTCGGCGGCGATGGCCTGCACCACCGCGGCGGTCATGGCGCCGGGCCGCGCCACCGGCAACCAGACGCGCGCGGGGGCGCCCTGGTGCAGGGCCAGCTGCCAGCGCTCGCCACCGCGGTCGGGCAGGGGCGCGACCAGCACCGGCTGTGGCAGGGCGGAGGCGGGCACCACCTCGACGCCGATGCCATCCACCGGGTGGCGGCCGATGTCGGAGACGCTCCATACGCCGGCCTCCACCCTGCCGCCGGACAGGCGCTGCCACGCCAGCTGCACCCGGTTGAAGTTCAGCGACAGCGCGCCGAGGCCGGTGTTGTACCCGGCGGTGCGCGGCTGGCCGGAGTCGATCTCCGGCAGTTCGGGCAGCGCCGAGGCATCGTAGAGGAAGCGCCCGGCCACCCGCCGCACGCCCTTCTCGGCGAGGCCGTCGAGCATCGCCGCCACGTCCTCGCCGACCAGCGACGGGTCGCCGCCGCCCTTGAGGATCAGGTCGCCGCGCAGCGTCCCCTCGATCACCTCGCCGGTCCCGTGCAGACCGGTGGTGAAACGGTGGCCGGGGCCGAGCAGCGCGAGCGCCGCCACCACGGTCGGCACCTTGGCGACCGAGGCCGGCGCGAAGGGGCGGTCGGCCAGCCGCGCCTCCAGCACGCGCCCGTCGGCGGGATCGAACAACAGCCAGCCGGCCTCTGAGGCCGGGCCGAGGCGAGCGGCGGGGTCGGCCCCGTTCGCCGCGGCCAGCAGGGGCAGCAGCAGGGGCGTGGCAAGCAGTTGGCGGCGGGACAGGGGGCGCGTCGTCATGAGGCGGAAGCTTGCGTTGCGATCCGGCGCGATGCCATAAAATTAGTGAAAGACGTCTCTGCATCTGGGCACGCCGGCATGATCCCTCCGAAACGCGCGTACCGCTACGAGGTTGTCGTCGAGCTGGGCGGGCGACCGAACATCGACGGGGTGTTCGACGATGAGAAACTGGCGATGGAGCGGGCGAAGTACCTGCTCACCCTCGCCAAGTACCAGATCATCCGGGTCGTCAAGGTCAACAAGGACGGCAAGGAAGAGACGCTGTTCGAGAAGGCCATCGCCGGCGGCGGCAAGGTCACCACCATCTCGCACATCGAGGAGGCGGCCTTCTGCAAGGACGTGCTGGAGGTCTTCTCGTTCCCCAGCCGGATGACGCTGCTGCGCCTGTTCCGCGCCTACTGCGACGAGCAGACGGTGATCCCGGCCGAGCAGCTGCACCGCTATTTCCCGCTGCGCTACTTCGAGCGCGAAGCGACGCTGTTCAATCCGGGCATCAGCCGCCTCGCCACGCTGCAGGCGCCGGTCGCCGGGCTCAAGGTGTTCGACCGCCAGGACCAGATCCTCCGTATGTTCAAGGAGTTGAAGGATCTGGCGCAGAACGCCGACGTGCTGAAGCCGTTCGACGGGACGCTGCTGCGGCTGGGCGTGGCCGGCCTGCTGTCGCAGGCGCGCAACGACCGCCCGGCGGAGGAACTGGACCGCATCGTCACCCACGCCTTCGCCAGCGCGCTGGAGGACGCCCGCGACTGGGGCGAGAAGCTGTCGGGAATCCTGCGCTTCCACGTCGAGGGCGACCCGGAGACGGTCACCATCGTCGACCAGCTGCTGTGTGAGACCATCGACGGGCGCGAGCCGGTGAAGGCCCTGATCGGCTACGCCCCCGATCTTGCCACAGCCTTGCAGGCGCTGCTGGCGACGTTGCGCGGTGATCTGGACGACCGGCTGCCGCACACAGAGCCGCTGCTCGACCTCTCCAACGCCATCGCGGCCGGCGGCTTCACGCACGTCCGGGAGGCGCTGCTGCGCCGGGTGCGCGGCGGCATCGAGGGCAAGAACCCGCTGACCCGCCAGGGCGGCGACGCCAAGGCGTTCCTGGCCATCGTCGATCAGCTCGCCGCCTTCGACGGCTTCATGGGCGGGCCGGTGATGGCGGCGGCGCTGATGAAGCGCGCCAAGATCGCCTGGGGGGCGGAGCACCGCGACATGCCCTTCGAGGAGGCGGTGATGCGGCTGTCCAACCGCCTCGGGTCGGCGGCGGCGCGCATCGGCTTCCTGCTCGACCTCGCCGCCAGTGAGTTCGGGCGGCGGCGCATGACCTATCTGGTCGAGCAGGTGGCCAACATGTTCGCCCGCGTCCGCTCGGCGCGCGAACTGGCGCCGGTCGGCGCCTCGCTGGAGGAGGTGCGCGCCGGCCTCGGGCACCGGCTGCGCAACGCCGGCATCCCGCGCATGCTGGCCGACGGGCTGGTGGCCAAGATCGCCGCCATCCCGGACGAGGAGCGCGTGATCGTCCCGCTGATCCAGGAGGAGGTGACGGTCGATCTCTCCGCCCCGAAGATCGTCGTGCCGAAGCTGGTGGTGAACCACAAGGGCAACCGCCACGTGCTGCCGGACGAGGGGGCGGAGCTGTTCGTCGGCCGCTCGCGCGAGTGCCAGCTGATGATCGAGGTGCCCTCGGCGTCGCGCCGCCACGCGCGCTTCGCGGTGGAGGGGGTGAACTTCGTGGTCTGTGACCTCAGCCGCAACGGCACCCGCCTGATCCCCGAGGAGGGGGAGCCGCGCGTGCTGATGAACGGCGAAACGGCGGTGCTCTCCGGGAAGGGCGAGATCGTCATCGGTGCGAAGGACGCCGGCGAGAAACCGGCGACGATCCATTGGGAGGTGCGGCGGTAACGTTCCCGCGCTGGGCCCCCCTCCTAACCTCCCCCCACTGCGCGGGGGGGAGGAACTCCGCTGCCAGCCTCGACAGCCCTCCCCCGCGAAGTGGGGGAGGGTTGGGTGGGGGCCCAACGCGGAAACAATTCCGTTACCCCGCCACCATCCCCATCTCCGCCATGCGGTAGCGGTTGCGCCCGCCGCGCTTCGCCTCGTACAGCGCGCGGTCGGCGACGTCGAGCAGCTCGTCGGGCGGGCGGTCGGGAGGCGGCACGGTGCCGGCGCAGCCCAGGCTGATCGTCACGTGGCCGGCCGTCGGCGAGGCGGCGTGCGGGATGGCCTCCGCCTCGACCGCGGCGCGCAGGCGCTCGGCGACACGGGCGGCACCCTCGGCGTCGGTCTCGGGCAGCAGGCAGACGAACTCCTCGCCGCCGAAGCGCGCCACCAAGTCGCCGGGGCGCATCACGTGCTCGCTCAGCAGGCGCGACACCGCGCGCAGGCAGTCGTCGCCGGACTGGTGGCCGTAGCGGTCGTTGAACGCCTTGAAGTGGTCGACGTCCAGCATGATCACCGACACCGGCAGCCTCGAGCGGCCGCAGCGCCGCCATTCCAGCGCCAGCACCTCGTCGAAGCGGCGCCGGTTGGGTATGCCGGTCAGCCCGTCGAGGAAGGACAGCTGGCGCAGCAGGTCGGTCTGCCGCTTCAGCAGGATGTGGTTGCGCACGCGGGCCTGCACGATGGGCGGGCTGATCGGCTTGGTGATGAAGTCGATGGCGCCGACCTCCAGCCCGCGCGTCTCGTCCTCCACCTCGCCGCGCGCCGAGATGAAGATGACGGGGATGTTCGCGGTCGCCGGGCTCTCCTTGATGCGCGCGCACACCTCGAAGCCGTCCATGCCCGGCATCATGATGTCGAGCAGCACGAGGTCCGGCAGGCGGGCCTGCACCAGTTCCAGCGCCTTGTCGCCGTTGGTGGCAAAGTAGATCTCGTAATCGTCGCGCAGGATGCGGCTCAGCACGTGGACGTTGCTGGGCACGTCATCGACGATCAGGATCCTGGCGCGGGTGTCCGGCATCTCGGGCTCACGCGGCCGGCGGGTGGGCGGGGAGGACGACGTGCAGTTCGTCCGCCAGCCGGCGGAGCAGTCCCTGCGCCTTGGCGAAGTCCAGCGAATCGACGGCGGCGGAGATCGCCTCCACCCGGCCCATCCCGGCGCGCGCGCCCAGTGGGCCGGCCAGCGCCAGCCATTCCTCGGCGGCCGCGAAGTTGTTGTCGGCCAGCAGCCCGTCCAGCCGGGCTAGCGCGGCCCCCAGCGGCCCGGCGTCGGCCGGAGGCGGCGCCTCGGCGGAGGGCTGGGCTTGATCGTGCGCCTGGGCGCGCGCGGTCTGCAGCACGGCGGCGAGCTCGCGCTGCAGCTCGGGCAGGGCGGCCCCTGCGGCGACACGCTCGCCGCGGCCGGCGGCGACCTGCACGGTGTCGGCGACCGCCGAGAGGCGGCGGGCACCCAGGCTGCCGGACATGCTCTTGAGGTCATGCGCCAGCTTGCGCGCGTCGCCGAGGCGCCCCTCGGCCAGCGCGTCGCCGATCGCGTCGGCGATGCCGGCGTGCGCGGCGGCGAAGCTCCGCAGGATGCGCTGGAACAGCTCGGCGTCGCCGTCCACGCGGCGCATGGCGTCGGCCATGTCGATGCCGGCGGGCGCGGTGCAGGCGGACGCCGGCGCGATGGCGGGCGGCAGAGTGACGGCGCCGCCGGTCCAGCGCAGCAGCGTGTCGATGAGCTGCGGCGGGTCGAGCGGCTTGGCGACGTGGTCGTTCATGCCGGCCTCGATGCAGTGCTCGCGGTCGCTGGGCAGTGCGCTGGCGGTGATGGCGATGATCGGCAGGTGGGCGAAGCGCGGCTCGGCCCGCAGCGCCCGGGTGGCGGCGAATCCGTCGAGGACCGGCATCTGCACGTCCATCAGCACGGCGTCGAACGGCGCGCCGGACGCCCGCACCAGGTCGATGGCCTGCTGGCCGTCGCCGGCCACGGCGACGGCGGCGCCGGCGCGTTCCAGGATCTCGCGGGCCACCTGCTGGCCGATGGCGTTGTCCTCGGCCAGCAGCAGGCGCTTGCCGGCCAGCGGCCGGGCCGGCAGGGCGACCGGCGCCGGCGCGCACGGGGCGCCGCCGTCCGGGCCGAGCGCATAGGCGCTGGCGACGGCGTCGAGCAGGACGGAGCCGGTCACCGGCTTGACGATGACGCCGTCGAGGCCGAGGTCGATCACCCGCTGCACCGCCTGTTCCTGGCCGAAGGCGGTGACGACGATGATGATCGGGCCGGTCAGCGCGCGGTCGGCGCGGATGCGCTGGCTGGCCTCGATGCCGTCCATGCCGGGCATGCGCCAGTCCATCAGCACCACCTCGTACGGCTCGCCGGCCGCGGCGGCGTGCGACAGCTCCTCGATCGCCGCCTCGGCGGAGGGGGCCTCGACGGCGTTCCAGCCGAAACTGCGGACCAGCGCGGCGAGGCTCTCTCGCGCGGTGTCGTTGTCGTCGACCACCATGACGCGCAGGTTGCGCGGCAGCGTCCGCGTGCGGACGGGCCGCGCCAGCGGCCGGGCGGGGCGGTCGAACACCGCGGTGAAGCGGAAGTCACTGCCCGTTCCGGGCGCGCTGATCACGCCCATGGAGCCGCCCATCATGCCGACCAGGCGGGTGCAGATCGCCAGCCCCAATCCGGTGCCGCCGTAGCGCCGGGTGGTCGAGCTGTCGGCCTGGCTGAAGGCAGCGAACAGGGCGCGCTGCTGGTCCGGCGCGATGCCGATGCCGGTGTCGCGGATGGAGAAGGCCAGCGTGGCGCGCTCCGCCGTCACCTCCGCCGCCTCCACGGTGACGACCACCTCGCCCTTCTCAGTGAACTTGATGGCGTTGCCGGCGAGGTTGATGAGCACCTGCTGGAGGCGCAGCGGGTCGCCGATCAGCTCCCGCGGCACCTCCGGCTTCACCAGGAACAGCACCTCGATGTCCTTCTCGCGCGCCGCCGTCGACATGATGGTGGCGAGGTTGTCGAGCAGGTCGTCGAGACGGAAGTCGGCGTGCTCCAGCTCCATCTTGCCGGCCTCGACCTTGGAGAAGTCGAGGATGTCGTTGAGGATGCCGAGCAGCGACTGCGCCGAGCCGCGGATCTTCTGCGCGTAGTCCTTCTGCCGCGGCGACAGCTCGGTCTGCTGCAGCAGGTGGACGAGGCCGAGGATGGCGTTCATCGGCGTGCGGATCTCATGGCTCATGTTGGCCAGGAACTCGCTCTTCGCCCGGCTCGCCGCCTCGGCCGCGGTCTTGGCCTCCAGCAGCGCCTGCTCGCCCGCCTTGCGCTCGGTGACGTCGGAGAAGTAGACGACGATGCCTTCGGCCGAGGGGGTGCAGGTGCCCTCGTACCACGCCTCGTGCGGCGGGTAGAAAATGGTGTCGGTGCCCTCCACCCGCTCGTCCATGGCGTGGCGGAAGTGCGCTTCGATGGGGGTGCCGAGCGTGTTCTGGAAGACGTCCCAGAACACCGCGCCGGACAGGTCGCGGCCCTGGGCGAGGCGGTCGCGGGCGCGCTGGTTCATGTAGACGACGCGCCAGTCGCGGTCGAGCGAGAGGATGAAGTCGGAGGTGCTCTCCAGCACCTCGGCCAGCCGCTCGCCGGCGCGGCGCGCCTCGCGTTCGGCCGCCTCGGCGTCGCGGCGGGCGGCGTCCAGCTCGCGCTCGCGGGCGGCGAGGTTGCGCGCCATGCCGTTGAAGGTCTCGGCCAGGGTGACGATCTCGCGCGGTGCACCGCCGGTCTCCACCGCGTCGACGGTCCGGCCGGCGCCGATCCGCTCGGCGGCGTCGCACAGCCGCTGCATCCAGCGCAGCACCGAGCGTCGCACCAGCAGCCACACCGCCAGGAAGCCGGCCAGCGCCCCCATCGCCGTCACCGCCAGCCCGTTCAGCATCTCGTCGCGGGCCTGCGCCCAGATCCGCTCCATCGGCAGGCCGACCACGAACGTCTTGTCGGTGCCGGGGATGCGCTGGAAGCTCCAGATGCGGTCCCGTCCGTCGGCGCCGACCGCCTCGAACGTGCCGCCTTCCGTGGAAAGCATCGTCCGCACGTGCGGGAAGGAGCTGAAGTTCTTGCCGATCCAGCCTTCCGGATCGGGCTGGCGGGCGACGATGGTCCCTTCGCCGTCGATCACGGAGATGCGCACGTCCTCCTGTCGGGTGACGGCGATCAGGTCTTCGTACCAGGTCAGGTCGATGTTGGCGCCGACCACGGCGGTCACCCGGCCTTGATCGACGATGGGGTGCGCCGCCACCATCATCCGCCGCCCGGACAGCTTGCCGACGATGAAGCCGCTGAGGTGGAACTCGCGGCTGGCCGTGGCTTTCTGGAAATAGGCGCGGTCGCCGATGTCGAGGCCGAAGCCGGTGCCGGTGTCGTCGCAGATCACCCGTCCGTCCGGGCCGGCGACCCACAGCCCGGCCGCCCAGGTCTGCCGCCCGGCGATCGGCTTGAGGAGGTTCACGCAGGCCTGCGGCGCCGCGGCGGCGCCGTGGATCTCCGGCACGATGGCCAGCACGCCGAGCAGCGTGCGCGCGTCGCCGATCACCGCCTGTTGGCGGCGCACGCCCTCGTCGGTCAGGTGGAGGGCGAGGTCGATGGCGGCCGTGCGGCGCTGCGCCACGTCCTCGTTCAGGTGGTATACCGACGCCGCCAGCGGCAACGCCAGCGCGCCCAGCACGATGGCCAGCATGCGGCCGCGCAGGCTGTCGAAGCGCACGGCGCGCGAGAGGCGGGAAGCGAAGCTGGGCGGCATGACGTGCGCGGAAGTGGGCGTTCGGCCGGGGAATATTACCCCGTCCGAACGGTTCGCGCTCGGCTTATGTCGGGGCGGATAAAATTTGCCCCGCCCCCGCGCCCGGCAACGGTTGGTGGCGTGGTCTAGAAGAACCGCGCCAGATTGCCGCGGATGCGCTCCAGCACCGGCACCACCTCGGCCGGGACCTCGAAGGTCTGGCCGGTGATGGTCTCGTAGGCGTGGATGTAGACCGCGGCGGTGTCCAGCACCAGCTGGTCGGGGATCTCCGGGATCGGGTCCTTGTACGGATCGCAGCGCTGGCTGACCCAGGTGCGCACGAAGTCCTTGTCGAAGCTCTCCGGCCGCTGGCCGGCCTTCAGGCGCTCCGCGTAGCTGGCGGCCATCCAGTAGCGGCTGCTGTCGGGCGTGTGGATCTCGTCGGCCAGGATGACGTTGCCGTCCTCGTCCACGCCGAACTCGTACTTGGTGTCGACCAGGATCAGGCCGTGCTGCGCGGCGATCTCGCGGCCGCGGGCGAACAGCTTCAGCGCCACGTCGCAGACGCGCTCCCACTGCTCCTTCGGCAGCAGGCCCTGCTCGACGATCTCCTTCGGCGACAGCGGCGTGTCGTGGCTGCCCAGCGCGGCCTTGGTGGTGGGGGTGATGATGGTCTCGGGCAGCTTCTGGTGCTCGTGCATGCCATCGGGCAGGCGCACGCCATACATCTCGCGCTGGCCGGCCTTGTACATCGACCAGATCGAGGTCGAGGTGGTGCCGGTCAGGTAGTCGCGCACGACGATCTCGACCGGCAGGATCTTCAGGCGCTTGGCCACCACCACGTTGGGGTCCGGATACTCCAGCACGTGGTTGGCGACGATGTCCTTCGTCCGCTCGAACCAGAAGCGGGCGGTCTGCGTCAGCACCTGGCCCTTGAAGGGGATGCAGGTGAGGATGATGTCGAAGGCGCTCAGCCGGTCGGTGGCGACGATGATCCGCCGGCCGTCCGGCAGGTCGTAGTTGTCGCGCACCTTGCCGGCGTAGTGGCTCGGCAGTTCGGGGATGGTGCCGTCGGTCAGCACGTTGTGCAGGTGCGGGGCCAGCGAGCGCGCGTCGATCATCGGAAAGTGCCTAGCCGGAAAAAGGGGCGAGAGCCGGCATGTAGCACAGGACGCGCCGGGCGAACAGGGCCGAGCATCGGCTATCGAATTCGGGAATGGGGACGGAGGAATCCCGGAATCGGCACGCGGCGCCCGGCGGTGCGGGCCGCAATCGCCCGGAATCCCGCTGGCACGGCCCCTGCAATGGCCTGCGGCGGAACTTGCAAGGAGGTGCCAGCGTGCACACCAAGGACGAAGCCCCGCGGTGCGACGGCGCGGGGGAGCGCAACGGGACCGGCGTGGTTCTCGCGGTCTGTGCGTTCGCGCTGTTCGGCTTCGCGCTCGTCGAGCGCACCGACGCCTACCCGCGCTTCAGCCAGCCGGCCGGCTGCGCCACGGCGGCCAGCCTGAAGGCGCCGGACGGCCTGGCGCAGGCGCGGGCGCAGGGCGCCTTCATCCGCGTGCTGCCGTCGGCGGTGCAGCGCGGCGGCGTCGACCCGAAGCGCGGCGGCCAGATGCTGCTGACGGTGTCGGTCGAGGTGGTGAAGGCCGGTTGCCCGACGGTGCGGGCCGACGGCAGGTTCGACGCGGCGTTCGAGATGGTGGACGGGGTGCCGAAGATCACCCGCGTCGTCGAGCGCGTCGCCGGCGTGCCGCTGGGCACCGCCGCGGTGGCGGCGAGCAAATAATCAACGTCCGGCCGTCAGCATCGCGGCGACCGCCTTGCGCAGTTCCACCGCGACCACCGGCTTGTGCAGCATGCGGATGCCGCTGGCGCGCGCCTCGGCAAGGCGTTCCGGCGCGGTGTCGCCGGTGATCATGGCCGCCGGCGGGCGGACGCCGAAGTGCTCCTCGATGCGGCGGATCGCCTGGATGCCGGTCTCGCCGTCGCGCAGGCGGTAGTCGGCGAGAATGGCGTCCGGGGCCCGGCGGCGCTCCTCCATCCGCTGCACCGCCTCGCCGATGGAGCCGGCGGCGACCACCGTGTGGCCCCAGGACTCCAGCATCGCCTTCAGGCCGAGCCGGATCAGCGCCTCGTCATCGACCACCAGCAGCAGCCCCTGCGGCTCGCCCCCGTCGGCCGGCCGCCTGGGCGCGGCGGTGTCGGGCGTGCAGGGCTCGGCCAGCGGCAGCTCGACGCTGAACACCGAGCCGTGCTCCGGCCAGGAGCGCACCTCCACCCCGTGGCCGAGCAGCCGGCTCAGGCGCTTCACCACCGCAAGCCCGAGGCCGAGGCCCTTGCCGCGGTCGCGCTCCGGGTTGCCGAGCTGGAAGAACTCCTCGAAGATCTCGGCCTGCTTGTCCGGCTCGATGCCGATGCCGGTGTCGCAGACTTCGATCCGCAAACGGCCGCCGTGCCGCCGTCCCCCGACCACCACGCCGCCGCGGCGGGTGTAGCGCAGCGCGTTTTCGATCAGGTTGCGCAGGATGCGCTCCAGCAGCGTCGGGTCGCTGACCACCATGGCCCGCGAGCGCACCACCCGGAAGCGAAGCCCCAGCGCCGCCGCGCGCGGCCCGTATTCGGCCGCCAGACGGTCGAGCAGCTCGGCCAGCGGCATGGCGACCGGCTGCGGCTCGACCAGGCCGGCGTCGAGGCGTGAGATGTCCAACAGGCTGTCGAGCAGCAGGCGCAACGCGTCCAGCGAGCGGTCCATGGAATCCAGCGCGGCGGCGGCGGCCGGCTCCTGCCCCAGCCGCTCCTTCAGCACGCCCATGAACAGCAGCAGCGACTGCACCGGTTGGCGCAGGTCGTGGCTGGCGGCAGCGAGGAAGCGGGTCTTGGCGTGGTCGGCGCGCTCGGCGTTCTCCTTGGCGGCGGCCAGCGCCTGTTCCATGGCGCGGCGGCGCTCGATGTCGCGGCCGACCGCCTGCACCTCGCTGAAGCGCCCGGCGCCGTCGAACACCGCGTAGCCCTCCCAGGCGAACCAGCGCGGGCCGTCGATGGTCAGCATGCGGTTCTCCACCGCGGTGCGCGGGTGCGGCGGCATCATGATGCGTGTCAGCGCGTCGCTGGTGGCGGTGATGCTGTCGGGGTGCGTGAACTCGGTCCAGGGGCGGCCGCGGAGCGCGCCGGCGGTGATGCCCAGCAGGCGCGCCGTGGTGTCGTTGGCGAAGCTCAGCGTGCCGTCGGCGGTGAGGCGCAGCACCATGTCCGATTGCGATTCCACCAGCCCGCGGTAGCGTGCCTCGCTGGCGCGCAGCGCCTCCTCGGCGGCGAAGCGGGCGGCGCGCAGGCGTTCGCGTTCCTCCAGGCCGGCGGCCATCTCGTTGAAGATGTGGGCGAGGCGCCGGGTCTCCGGCGTGCCGGCTCGGGTTTCCACGCGCGCTGCGAGGTCGCCGTCGCGCCAGCGTGCCGCCGCCTCGCCCAGCGCGTCCAGCGGCCGCACGATCAGTCGCCGGCCGACGATTCCCGCCGCCAGTGCCGCTGCCAGCAGCCCGGCGACGAGCAGCGCAAGACTCCAGCGCGTCGCCTCATTGATCGGGGCGAGTTGCGCCTCCTTGTCGAGGCCGACGGCGAGGAAGACCTCGCTCGGCTCGGCCTCCACCGGCGAATAGGCGAAGATGCGCGACCGGCCGTCGAGCCCCGGAAGCGCGGCCAGCCCCGGCTCGGCGGCGTGCAGCAGCCCGGCCAGCTCCGGGCTGAGCGGCTTGCCGCGCCACTGCTCGGCGCTCGCGGTGGCGGCCAGGATGGTGCCGTTGCGGTCGGCCATCACAACGCTGGTGTTGGCCGGCAGCCGCTTGGCCATCAGCGCGTCGTTCAGCCAGTCCAGGTCGATGGTGAAGGTGACGACGCCGCCAACCGCGCCCAGTCGGTCGGTGTAAGGCACCGCGAAGGGCCACACCCGGCGGCCGATGGCCTGCGCCTGAACGTAGTTGCCGATGGCGAAGGCGCGGGTCTGCAGCGCCTGCCGCACGTGCGTGTACTGGGCGAGGCGCACGCCTATGGAGCGGGTGTCGCTGGCGCAGCGGACGATGCCCTGCGCGTCGGTGACGTTCAGCGTGCCCATGCGGAAGGGCAGCGGCATGCGGTCGATCAGCTGCTGGCATTCGCCCATGTCGCCGGCGCGGATGGAATCGCCAACGGCCACCGTGTCGATCAGCTGGCGCACGCCGTCCACGATGCGCGTCTGCTCGGCCAGGAGCAGGTCGCGCAGCTGTTGGGCCTCGGCGTTGATCTCGGCCATCTGCGTCCGGCGCAGTTCCACCACCGTGTAGGCGCCCAGCGCGATGGCGGGCAGCACCGCCAGCAGAACCAGCAGGAACAGCCGCTGGAACAAGGTCACATCGTTCGTCCTCTAATGAATACGCTGGACGTTCTGCCCAATCCCTATGCAATCCGTCAACCGACGCATGGCCGCCGTGCGGTTTCCGGTCCGTTCAGGTGCGGGCGCCCTCACGCTCGCCGTAGGCCGCCGCCACCTCGCCGACCGCCATGACGGTCGAGCAGATGCCCGTCAGCACCAGCGCCAGTGCCGCCGCCGCCGGGAAGTCCGACCCGCTCTCCGACACCATGCTGTAGAGCTGCAGCGGCAGGATGGTCAGCCGCGTGCCGACCAGCGCCAGCGCCGTGCCGTACGCCCCGAACACCACCGCCGCCACCAGGCAGAAGGCGGTCAGCGCGGTGGTGCGCACCTGCGGCAGCAGGATGTGCAGCAGCGCCTCGCGCGGAGTGGCGCCCAGCGATTCCGCGGCGGCGAGCTGGGCGCGGTCGAAGTTGACCAGCACCGGCAGCATCAGCATCACCACTCGCGGGATCAGGTAGTAGGAGGTGGCGAAGGCCAGCCCCTGCGGGCTGTACAGGATGCCGGCGAACCACGCCGGATCGACGCCCAGCAGCCCCAGCAGCTGCGTGACCAGCCCGGCCCGGCCGTAGGCGAGGATGAACCCGTACGCCACGATCAGGCCGGAGAAGGTCAGCGGCAGCGCGATGAGGAACGACAGCAGAGCCCGCCAGCGCGGCCCGATCCGCGACAGGTGCAGCGCCACGCAGAACCCCACCACCAGCGACACCGTCGCCGCCACCAGGGTCAGCACGGCGCTGCCGCCCAGGCTGCGCAGGAACATCGGGTTGGCGAACACCCGGCGGAAGGAGCCGGGATCGCCCAGCGCGTCCCCGGCGACGGTGGCCAGCGGCAGCGCGAAGAACAACAGCAGCACGGCCACGCCCGGCGATGCCAGCGTCAGCAGCAGGCGGCGTGGCCGCAGCGACTGCGTTCCCTTCACGGGGCTTTCCCTCTCTATTGGCCGATCGCCACCTTGGCCCAGCCGGCGTCGATCTCGCTCTTCTTAGCGGCGGCGGCGCGAACGTCCAGCGGGCGCACCTGCGGGGCGGGCGGCAGCTTGTCGGCGACGCTCTCCGGCAGCTTGATGCCTGGCACCGACGGACGCACGTAGCCCTGCGCGAAGATGCCCTGGCCGAACTCGGTCATGATGAAGTTCAGCCACAGCTTGCCGGCGTTCGGGTTGGGGGCGTTCTTCACCAGGCTGATGCCGTAGGGGGCGGCCACCGACGCCTCCTTGGGGATGACCACCGCGACGGCGTCGCCCAGGCCGTCCACGTACTTGGCCTTCAGGCCATCGTTCTCGTAGCTGATCCAGATCGGGATCTCGCCCTTGACGAACTGGGCGTATGGGGTGGTGCCGACGACGCGCAGCACGTTGCCCGACTTGTGCAGCTTGCCCAGGTAGTCGATGCCCGGCTGCACGTTGGTCATGTCGCCGCCGGCCGCGTAGTTGGCGGCGAAGGCCAGCACCTGCCCGACGCCGGTCGAGCGCGGGTCGAGGTAGACGACCGAGTTCTTGTAGTCCGGCTTCAGCAGGTCGGCCCAGGACTGCGGCACCTCCTTGACCAGCTTCGTGTTGACCACGAAGGCGATGGTCAGGGAATGGATGGTGAACCACTTGCCCTCGGGATCGCGGAACACGTCCGGCAGCTTGTCGAAGTTCACCGGCTTGAAGGGCGCCACCACGTCCTTCGCGATGGCGTCCACCGCGGAGGCGGCGAAGTAGTAGGCGGTGTCCGCCTGCGGGCGGTTGCGCGCCTTGTCCAGCGCCACCACCGTGGCCGCCGAGCCGAGGTCGTTGTAGGTGATCTCTACGTTCGGGTAGCGCTTCTTGAAGGCCGCGAACTGCGCCGCCCAGTTGGCCCAGGTCGGGCCGGTGTCGAAGGAGACGACCATGCCTTCCTTCGTCGCGGCCTCGTACAGGTCCTTCTCGCCCGGGTACAGCTCGGGCGAGTCGGCGGCCGTCTGCGCCAGGGCGGCGCCGGCCAGACAGAACAGCGCGCCGAACGCCGCCGCCGCGGTCCGCAAGAGTTTCATGGCCGTCCTCCTCTCGGTGTCATCGGTTGCCTGGAATGATGTGGACGCTCTCCGCGGGAACATGAACCTCCCGGACGTCGCCGGGCTGCGCCGTCTCCGCGACCAGCACGCCGCCGGCGACCGACAGGTCGAAGCGGCGGACGGATCCCAGGAAACGGTCCTGCGCGATGCTTCCGGTGAAGCCGTTCACCCCATCCGGCGGCGCGCCGAGGCGCACACGCTCCGGGCGAATGAGTATCGTAACAGGCACTCCGGGAGGAAGCCCGTGCGGCATTGTGGCCAATCGGCCGATCGGCGTATCGACGCTGTCCGGGCCGGCTACCGTGCCGTCCAGCAGGTTGGCGTGCCCGACGAAGGCCGCCACCGCGCGCGACGCCGGGCGCTCGTACAACTCGCGCGGCGGGGCGATCTGCTCGATGCGGCCGGCACGCATGACGACGACGCGGTCGGCGATGGACAGCGCCTCTTCCTGGTCGTGGGTGACGTGCAGGGTGGCGATGCCCTCGCTGCGCTGCAGGCGGCGGATCTCGTCGCGCATACCGATGCGCAGCGCGGCGTCGAGGGCCGACAACGGCTCGTCCAGCAGCAGGGCGCGCGGGCTGAACACCAGGGCGCGCGCCAGTGCCACGCGCTGTTGCTGGCCGCCCGACAGCTCCGGCGGCCGGCGGTCGGCCAGCGCCGACAGGCCGACCCGCTCCAGCATCGCCAGCGCTCGCCGCCGCTGCTCGCCGGCCGCCACCCCGCGCACCTTGAGCGGGTAGGCGACGTTCTCCCACGCCGCCATGTGCGGGAACAGCGCGTAGGTCTGGAACACCACCCCCAGGTTGCGCTCGCGCGCCGGCACGCCGGAGACGTCGGCGCCGCCCAGCAGCACCGCCCCCTCCCGCGGTTCCAGGAAGCCGGCGATCAGGCGCAGCAGGGTGGACTTGCCGCAGCCGCTCGGCCCGATCACCGCGACCAGTTCGCCGGGGGCGATGGCGAGGTCGATGCCGCCGACCGCGGCGGCGGCAGTGCCGGGGTAGGCGAAGCCGACGCCGCGCAGCTCGATGACCGGAGCGCTCATTGCGCATGCCTCCCCGTGGCTCGGTGGGCGGTGAGCGCGCCGGCGGCCGACGCGGTGAGCGCCAGCGCCAGCAGGATCACCGTCGCCGCGCAGGCGAAGCCGGTGGCGCCGTAGAAGGCCTGCAGCAGCACGACCGGGTAGGGCCGCGTCAGGAACCCGGCGACGAGGTTGGACAGCTGGAACTCCCCGATCGACAGCGCCGCCACCATGATCAACCCCGACGCCAGGCTGTGCCGCAGGCTGGGCAGCACGATTTCGGCCAGCGTGCGCAGCGGGCCGGCGCCCAGCGATTCGGCGGCGGTCTCCAGCTCGGCGAGGCGCAGGTGGCGCATGTCGCCGACCAGCGTCTGCAGCAGGTACGGCAGTGTGAGCACCACGTGTCCGCCGATCAGCACGCCCGCGCTGCCCAGGAAGGGCAGGGTGTCGCTGGAGAACACCAGCACGAAGCCGAACGCCAGCACGATGGGCGGCACCGCGATGGGCAGCAGATAGAGAATGCGCGCCGCGGCCCGCACCCCGCGCGACGCGGCGCCATAGATGGCGTAGGCCAGCGGCAGCCCGATCACCGCGTCGATGACGCAGGTCGCGGCGCACACCCGGAGGCTGACCCAGAAGGCGCGCTGGAAGCTGCCATCCGTGTAGACGGCCTCGTACCACCGCCCGGTAAAACCGGATGGCAGCATGCTATTCAACCATACGTCGCCGAAGGAGCCGACGAACAGCAGAAGAATCGGCAGGAACAGATAGGCGAGATAGACCCCTGTAACCCAGGCCATCGCGGCTCCGCTGGCGCGTTCAACGCGCTTCGTGTTGTGTCTCCCAAGGCGAGCATACGGCAGCAACTGTCGATAACGAAAGTCTTACTTAGGGCGGAGAGCGCCCGCCGGTGGTGCATGTGCTCGTCCGGCCAACGATGTTTGATGCGGATCATGGACCCGGCGGCGCCGCCGTGCGACAAGCGCGGCCATGAAGTATGTCGAGGAATTCCGCGACGCCGCGCTCGCCCGCGGCTTGGCCGGGGCGATCCGCCGCGCCGCCGATGCGGCGCGCCGTTACCACATCATGGAGTTCTGCGGCGGCCACACCCACGCGATCGCCCGCTACGGCATCCCCGACCTGCTTCCACCGAACGTGCGGCTGATCCACGGGCCGGGGTGCCCGGTCTGCGTGTTGCCGGTGGGGCGAATCGACGACGCGATCAGCATCGCCCGTCGGCCCGGCGTGATCCTCTGCACCTACGGCGACGTGATGCGCGTGCCGGCATCGGAGCGCATGAGCCTCATCAAGGCGAAGGCCGAGGGCGCCGACGTCCGCATGGTGCTGTCCACCACCGACGCGCTGAGGATCGCCGAGGCCAACCCGGGGCGGGATGTGGTGTTCTTCGCCATCGGCTTCGAGACCACGACGCCGCCCACCGCGGTTGCCCTGCAACTGGCCAGGGCGAAGGGGATCGCCAACTTCTCGGTGTTCTGCAACCACGTGCTGACCCCGGCGGCGATCTCCAACATCCTGGAGAGCCCGGAGGTGCGCGAACTGGGCACGGTGCCGCTGGATGCCTTCATCGGCCCGGCGCACGTCTCCACCATCATCGGCAGCCGCCCCTACGAGTATTTCGCCGAGGAGTACCAGAAGCCGGTGGTGGTCGCCGGGTTCGAGCCGCTGGACGTCATGCAGGCGATCCTGATGCTGGTCACCCAGATCAACGAGGGCCGGGCGGAGGTGGAGAACCAGTTCATCCGCGCCGTCACTCGCGACGGCAACCGCAAGGCGCAGGCGCTGGTCGCCGACGTGTTCGAGCTGCGCCGGTCGTTCGAGTGGCGCGGCCTCGGCCTCGTGCCGTACAGCGCGCTGAAGATCAAGGAGGCCTACGCCGCCTGGGACGCCGAGCGGCGCTTCGCCATCCCCAACGCCATGGTGCCCGACCACAAGGCCTGCGCCTGTGGCGCCATCCTGCGCGGGCTGAAGCGGCCGACCGACTGCAAGCTGTTCGGCACCGCCTGCACGCCGGAGAGCCCGATGGGCTCCTGCATGGTCTCGGCCGAGGGGGCGTGCGCGGCGCACTACGTCTACGGCCGCTTCCGCGACCACGTCGCGGTGGAGGCGTGATGCGCATCCTGCTCCTCGTCCACGCCTTCAACAGCCTGGCGCAGCGCCTGTACGTCGAGCTGGCCGAGCGCGGCCATACCCTGTCCATCGAGTTCGACGTCAACGACTCCGTCACATCCGAGGCGGTGGAGCGCTTCCGCCCCGACCTGCTGCTGGCGCCGTTCCTCAAGCGCGCGATCCCCGAGGCGGTGTGGCGCCGGCTGCCCTGTCTGGTCGTTCACCCTGGTCCGCCGGGCGACCGCGGCCCGTCGTCGCTCGACTGGGCGGTGCTGGAGGGGGCGGCGGAGTGGGGCGTCACCGTCCTGCAGGCCAACGGCGAGTTCGACGCCGGCGATGTCTGGGCCTCGCGCGCCTTCCCGATGCGCGCCGCGCCGAAGGCCAGCCTGTACCGCCACGAGGTGACCGAGGCCGCCGTCGCCGCGGTGCTGGAGGCGTTGCAGCGTCTGGAGCGCGGCGAGGCGGCGACGCCGGTCGATCCGGCGCTCGTCCGGACGCGCCCGGCGATGCGGCAGGCCGACCGCGCCATCGACTGGAGCCGCGACGACACCGCCACCGTGCTGCGCAAGATCCGCAGCGGCGATGGCGTGCCCGGCGTGCGCGACGGCGATGTCAGTCTGTTCGACGTCCACCCGGAAAGCCGCCTGACGGGCGCCCCCGGCGCGTGGCTGGCGCGCTGGCAGGGCGCGGTGTGCCGGGCCACGGTGGACGGCGCGGTGTGGATCGGCGCGATGAAGGCGCGCTCACCGGGGCCGCACGCGCCGACGCTGAAGCTGCCGGCGTCCATGGTGCTGGCCGCCGACCTGCCGGAGGTGGCGGGCGACCACCGCGACCTCTGGTACGAGGAGGCCGACGGTGTCGGCTATCTGCATTTCCCCTTCTACAACGGCGCCATGAGCGCCGGGCAGTGCGCGCGGCTTCTGGCGGCCTACCAGGAGGCGTGCCGGCGCGACACCCGCGTGCTGGTGCTGATGGGCGGCGAGGATTTCTGGAGCAACGGCATCCACCTCAACGTCATCGAGGCCGCCTCCAGCCCGGCCGACGAGTCCTGGCGCACCATCAATGCCATCGACGACGTGGCGCGCGCCGTGCTGACCACCACCGACAAGGTCACGGTGTCGGCGTTGTCCGGCAACACCGGGGCGGGCGGCGTCTTCCTGGCGCTGGCCGCCGACCGGGTGTGGGCGCGGGGCGGCGTGGTGCTCAACCCGCACTACAAGGGCATGGGCAACCTGTACGGCTCGGAGTACTGGACCTACGTGCTGCCCCGCCGCGTCGGTGAAGAGCGCGCCCGCGCCGTCACCGAGGCGCGCCTGCCCATGGGCACGGCGGAAGCGCGGCGCCTCGGTCTCGTGGATGCGGCGTTCGGCTGCGGGAGCGTCGACTTCCGCGTCGAGGTGGCGGAGCGCGCCCGCGCGCTGGCGGCCGACCCGGCCCTGCCGGCGCTGCTCGCCGACAAGCGCGCCCGCCGCGCCGCCGACGAGGCCGCCAAGCCGCTGGAGCAATACCGCGCCGAGGAGCTGGAGCGCATGCGCTTCAACTTCTACGGCTTCGACCCGAGCTACCACGTCGCCCGGTACAACTTCGTCTTCAAGGTGCCGAAGTCGCGCACGCCGCTGTATCTGGCGGCACACCGGCGCTGACCCCATATCCAGGCTTTCATCACATTACGCGAGAAACTGATTCTCTCAGTTCTCGTTTTCATCGAAGGATTGCGCCTAGGAGGCCGGAGGGTCATAGATACGACCGGAGCGCTTATGACAATGGCGCGTGTTGCCGATCGGAAAATTCGCGAATGTCGATCAACCCTCTCCTCCTGCAAGCGATCGGCGAGCATCGGGAGGGTCGGTTCATCGAGGCCGAGGCGCTCTACCGGCGGATCCTCGCCATGCGCAGGAACGAGCCGACCGCGCAGCACCATCTCGGGCTTATCGTCTATCGGAACGGCGACCTGGAAGAGGCCGCCACGCTGATCGGGCGGTCGCTGAAGACCCAGCCGAAATCACCGGAAGCCCACAACAACCTCGGCAACGTGCTGAAGGACCTGGGACGGCCGAAGGATGCGGAGAAGCATTTCCGCGAGGCCATTCGACAGCGCCCGAACAACCCGGAGGCGCGCAACAACCTCGGCACCCTGTTGACGTCGGTCGGGCGCTTCACGGACGCCGAGGCGACCTTCCGCGAAGCCCTCCGGCAGCGGCCGGACTACCCGGAAGCCCTCTACAACCTCGCCAACCTGCTGGCGCAGCAAGGGCGGATCCAGGAGGCGGCCGACGCCTACCGGCAGAGTCTGGCGCTGTGCGCCGTCTTCCCTGAGGCGCTGAACAACCTGGGGAACATGCTGACGAGCCAGGGGGCATTCGAGGAGGCGGAGGCGTGCTACCGGCTGGCGACCCAGCAGCGCCCCACCTTCCTGGAGGCGTACGGCAATCTCGGCCTTGCGCTCAAGCGACTCGGCCGGAACGACGCGGCGGCCGCCACCTTCACACTCATGCTGATCATCAGCCCGACCTGCGCCGACGCGTATTGCGGCTTGGCTTCCCTGCACCAGGACGCGGGACGGACCGACGAGGCCGTGGCCGGCTACGCCAGGGCGCTTCGCCTGCGGCCGGATTTCGTCGATGCGCTCAGGGGGCTGGCCTTTCAGCAGCGCAGCCTGTGTCAGTGGGATGAGCTTCCCGCCCGCGAGGAGCGGATGCGCGCGATCATGCGCACCGGGGCGGGGCGCCTGTCGCCCTTCGCCTTCTTCTGCCAGACCTCGACGGCCGAAGAGCAGCTTGCCTGCGCCCGGCTGTGGGCCTCGGCGATTGCGGTGTCGCCGGGCGACCGGCTGCCCGCACACCCGCCGCGGGACGACGGGCGCATCCGCGTCGGCTATCTGTCGGCCGACTTCCACGACCACGCCACGGCCTATCTGATGGCCGAGCTGTTCGAGCGGCACGATCGCGCGCGATTCGAGATCCGCGGCTATTCCTACGGCCCGGACAGCGACGGTGCCATGCGCTGCCGGCTGCTCGCCGCCTTCGATGCGTTCACCGATGTCCGCGGGCTGTCGAACGTGGAGGCCGCCCGCCGGATCCACCAGGACGGCGTGGACATCCTCGTCGACCTCAAGGGCTACACGAACGGCGCACGCAGCGAGATCCTCGCCTACCGTCCGGCTCCGATCCAGGTGAACTTCCTTGGCTTCCCCGGAACCATGGGGGCGGAGTTCGTCGATTACCTGATCGCCGATCCCTTCATCACCCCGCCGGACCGGCAGGAGCACTACGCCGAGCGTCTGGTCCTGCTGCCCGACGCGTACCAGCCGAACGACCGCCAGCGCGAGATCGCCGAACACACGCCGTCGCGTACGGAGTGCGGCCTGCCGGAGAGGGGCCTCGTCTTCTGCTCCTTCAACGGCCTCTACAAGATCACGCCGGAGGTTTTCGCCGTGTGGATGCGTCTCCTGACGGCGGTTCCCAATAGCGTGCTGTGGCTGATGGACGGCAGCGACACGGCCAAGGTCAACCTGCGTCGGGAGGCGGAGAGGGCCGGCGTGGGGCCGGCGCGCCTGCTCTTCGCGCCGGTCATGCGGCTGCCGGACCACCTCGCCCGCTTCCGGCACGCCGACCTGTTCCTCGACACGTTCCCGGTCAACGCCCACACCACGGCCTCCGACGCGCTGTGGGCCGGCGTTCCGGTGCTGACCTGTGCCGGCGAAACCTTCATCAGCCGGGTCGCCGGCAGCTTGGTGACGGCGGTCGGACTGCCGGAGCTGGTGGTGTCCTCGCTGGCGGACTATGAGGCCGCCGCGCTTGGTCTGGCCCGCGACCGCAACGCCTTGGCGGCGTTGCGCCAGCGGTTGGCGCGCAACCGGGACACCACGCCGCTGTTCGACAGCGCACGCTTCGCCCGGCATCTGGAAGACGCGTTCGCCGGCATGTGGGAGATCCGGCGGGCCGGCGGGGCGCCGCGCCCCTTCGCCGTCCCATCGCGGCCGCCCGGCGTGTCCGGGCCGGTGTGAGGCCGGGCGGGGCTTACCCGCCGACCGCCTTCAGCCCGCGCGCGTACTGCTTTGCCCGCTCGCGGTAGACCAGCGCCGGGCCGGCCAGCCGCGCGAGGTCCTCGTCGCTGACCTGCCGCATGATCTTGCCGGGCATGCCCATGACCACCGAACCGTCGGGGATCACCTTGCCCTCGGCGATCAGCGCGTGCGCGCCGATCAGGCAGTTGCGGCCGATCTTCGCGCCGTTGAGGATCGTCGCGCCGATGCCGATCAGTGTGCCGTCGCCGATGGTGCAGCCGTGCAGCATCGCCTGGTGTCCGACCGTGACGTTGCGGCCCATGGTCAGCGGAAAGCCCGGATCGACGTGCAGCACGGCGTTGTCCTGCACGTTGCTGCCTTCGCCGATCAGGATGCGCTCCTCCTCGGCGCGCAGCACGGCGCCCCACCACACCGACGCCTCGTCTTCCAGCACCACGTCGCCGACCAGCGTGGCGTTGGGCGCCGCCCAGCTCGACGCCGCCAGCTGCGGCGCCTTGCCGTCGATCTCGTAGAGCACGCGCGACCCTCCCTCTCGTGTCAGCGGACGACCACCACGATCAGCCGCTTCGGTCCGTGCACACCATACGCCAAGGTCTGCTCGATGTCGGCGGTCTTCGACGGGCCGGAGATCAGCAGTGCGTTGGTCGGCATGCCTTGCGCCCAGCGGTTCTCGGTCACCACCTGCCAGAAGGTGTCGTACAGCGCGTCCGCCTTCAGGAGGGCGATGTGGATGTGCGGCACCAGGGAGAGCAGGCGCGGCTCGTCGGCGCTCGGCCACAGCACGAGGCTGCCGGTGTCGGCGATGGCGCCCAGGGTCTGGGTGATCCCGGCGTCGACGCCGGTGAACATCTCCTCCTTGAACTCGTCCACCGGGCGGTCGTAGCGCACCAGCTCCGGCCCGCCCTCGGCCCACGCGGACTCGATGCGCGCGCCGGCCTCGGTGGCGGGGGCATACAGCAGGGTCTTCGCGCCGGCGTCCTTCAGAACGGCCTGCACCACCGCCGGCCAGTCCTGTTCGGTGGCGTCCACGAACTCGGTGTGGACGGCCTCCATCATGCGCTTGACGCGCTCCAGCCGTTCGGCGGGGGCCCAGCGCTTCTCCCGCAGCACGGTGAAGTCGGAGGCGACCGTCTCCACCGGGTGGGCGTCGCGGCTGGCGCGCAGGGAGGCGAGGATCGAGCTACGGGCGTCAGACATCGGGAATCCCCCGGTCGCGGGCAAGGTCGTGCAGCGTACGGCCGGCGAAGCGCGGCTTGGCGCGCACGCTGGTCCATTCCTTGAGAAGCGGCAGTGAAGCCGGGGCGGCGTTGCCGACCGCCGACAGCACCGTCGTCGCCATCCGGTACGCGGTGGGCGAGGAGAAGGTGGCGGCCCAGCCCTTCCACACCAGCGCCTCGGCCTTCGAGGCCTGGGCTCCGGCGTCCTTCACCGCGGGGCTCGCGTGCACCGCCTCCTCGCGCAGGCGGTTCATCAGCCCGGCGATGGGGATCTGCACCGGGCAGATCTCGACGCAGGCGTTGCACATGGTGCAGGCGTGCGGCATCGCCCCGCGCGTGCCCAGGCCCTCGATCTGCGGAATGAGGATCTTGCCGATCGGGCCGGGGTAGGTCGCCTGGTAGGCGTGGCCGCCGACGCGGGTGTAGACCGGGCAGTGGTTCATGCAGGCGCCGCAGCGGATGCAGCGCAGCGTGTGGCGCAGTTCCTCGTCGGCGTAGATCTTCGAGCGGCCGTTGTCGAGGATCACCAGGTGGATCTCGCGCGGGCCGTCCTTCTCGCCGGGCTTGCGCGGCGTGGTGATCATGTTGACGTAGGTGGTGATCGGCTGCGCGGTGGCCGAGCGGGTGAGCAGGCTCAGCACCGGCGGCACGTCCTCCAGCTTCTCGACCACCTTCTCCAGGCCCATGACGGCGATGTGCACCGGCGGCACGGTGGTGACCATGCGCCCGTTGCCCTCGTTCTCGACGAGGCAGAGCGTGCCGGTCTCCGCCACCGCGGCGTTGACGCCGGAGATGCCGACGTCGGCGTTCATGAACTTCTTGCGCAGCACCCGGCGGGCGAGGCCGGTGAGCTGATCCACGTCCTCGGTGTATTCGGCTTCCTTGATCTTCTCGCGGAACAGCTGGGCGATCTGCTTGGTGTTCTTGTGGATCGCCGGCATGATGATGTGCGAGGGCATCTCGTGGTCGAGCTGGATGATGTACTCGCCCAGGTCCGCCTCGATCGCCTCGATGCCGTGCTTCTCCAGGAAGGCGTTGAGGTGCATCTCCTCGGAGACCATGGACTTGCCCTTGACCGCCAGCTTGGCGTTCACGCGCAGCATGATCTCCAGGACGATGGCGTTCGCCTCGTCGGTGGTGGAGGCCCAGTGGACGGTGATGCCGTTCCGGGTGCAGTTCTCCTCCAGCTTCTCCAGCAGTTCCGGCAGCTTGGAGAGCGCGCGCAGCCGCACCGAGGCGCCGAGCGCCCGCATGCCGTGCCACTCCGCGCTGTCGGCGAACTGCGCGGCGCGCTTGGACATCAGGCCGTCCATGGCGCGGCGGAAGTTGGCGCGCAGCTGCGGGTCCTTCAGCGCGGCGCGGGACGCCTTCCGGAAGTCGATGTCAGCGTGTGCCATGGGTCCGCTCCAACAGGAATTCGGCGATGTGCTTGCCCTGCACCGGCTTCTTGCCGGCCTCGAGCGCGCCGTTGATGTTCATCAGGCAGCCGCAGTCGCCCGATACCACCGCCCGGGCGCCCGTGCCCTCGATGTCCGCCACCTTGTCCTCGACCATGGCGGCGGAGATCTCCGGATGGCGCACGGCGAAGGTGCCGCCGAAGCCGCAGCACTCCTTCTCGCGCTGCAGTTCCACCAGCTCGACGTTGGCGAGCTGGCGCAGCAGCGCCTTCGGCTCATCGCGCACGCCCATCTCGCGCTGGGCGTGGCAGGAGGCGTGCCAGGTGATGCGCACCGGCTCCCCCTTGTCCTCGAACCGGACGTTCAGGACGTTGACCAGGAACTGCGTCAACTCGAACACCCGGCCGGCGACGGCGGTGGCGCGGGCCTCCTCGGGCGTGCCCTTGAACAGATCCGGCCAGTGCGTCTTCATCATGCCGGCGCAGGAGCCCGACGGGACGACGACCGGGTAATCCTCGGTGAACAGCGCCAGCTGGGCGCGGGCGACCTTCAGCGCCTCGTCCTTGTAGCCGGAGTTGTAGGCGGGCTGGCCGCAGCAGCTCTGCCCCTGCGGGAAGACGACGCGGATGCCCTCGCGCTGCAACAGCTCGATGCCGGCCATGCCGGCCTGCGGGTAGAACAGGTCGACCAGGCAGGTGCCGAAGAAATAGACGGTCGTGGGACGTGTGGCGTCCATGGGGCTTTCCTCCACCTGAACTTCTTGTCTTTTTCGTTATCCCCGCGAAGGCGGGGATCCATAATTCCCAAAGCAAGCGGCTGCGGAACGTATGGATCCCCGCCTTCGCGGGGATGACGGTCAACTAAGCTCTCAGAACGCCGGCTCCACCGCGCGCACCGTCTCCGCCGCCTTCGCCGTCGTGCAGGCGTCCACGAGGTAGACGATGGAACGGTACGGCATGCCGGAGTGATGCGCCAAGCCGATCTCGCAGGTCCGGCTGGTCGAATAACCGGCTTTTCCGTCCTGCGGCACGCCGGCCTTCAGGTGGCGCAGCGCGTGGGCGTTGAGGTCGGGCTGGGTGAAGCCCTTGTCGCCGGCGAAGCCGCAGCACCCCACCCCGTCCGGCACCACCACCTGTTCGGCGCACTTGGCGGCGACGGCCTGCAGCTTGCCCTCCAGCCCCATCCGCCGCAGCGAGCAGGCGAGGTGCAGCACCGCAGGCTCGCTGCGCTTGGTGAACTCCAGGCGGTCCAGCAGATGGTCGTGGATGAACTCCACCAGATCCAGCACCTTCAGTCCGTCTTCGGCCAAGTGGCGCTTCAGGCGGAAGGCGCAGGGGCTGGTGTCGATGACCACCGGCAGGCGGCCGTCGTTGCTGGCGGCGCGGATGGCGGCGACCATCTCGTCGGACTTGGCGTCGGCCTCCTGGGCAAAGCCCTTGCTCTCCAGCGCCATGCCGCAGCACAGGCCGGACAGGCCCTCGGGGTAGAGCACGCGGAAGCCGGCCTTGCGGAACAGCCCCTCGACCTTCTGCGGCAGCGGCGTCTTCTCGGGATCGTCGGCGGCCGGGCCCATAGTGCGGCTGGAACAGCTCGGCACGTAGACCACCGCCGGGCCCTGGCCGGACGACGGCCCCGGCACGAAGTTCAGTGGCGTGGGCAGGGAGCGCGGCACGTGCGGCAGCCGCTCGCCGGACAGGCGGCGCAGCGCCCCGGCGGCGGCGGTCACGGCGTCGTTGCCCACGACCTTGCGGGCAAGGTCGGCGATCTTCAGGCCCGTGCGGGCGACGCCCAGCGCGGTCTCGAAGTGCTCGGCGGCGAAGCGGCCGAGGCGGCGCTGTGTCGGCGTGGCGCGCCGGCCGCGCAGCGCCTTGATGAGCAATCCCGTCTCGATGCCGACGGGGCAAGCGGTGGAGCACAGGCCGCACGCCGCGCAGGTGTCGATGCCCTGGTGGTCGTAGGCGGAGTGCAGCGCCTCCAGCCGGGCGCGCTCGCCGCTGTCGGTGAGGCGGGCGATCTCGCGCCAGCCGGCGATGCGCTGGCGCGGGCTGAGGGTGAAGGTGTGCGACGGGCAGACCGGCTCGCAGAAGCCGCACTCGATGCACTTGTCGACCAGCGGGTCGGCCGCCGGCAGCGACTTCAGGTGCTTGAGGTGCGCCTCCGGATCGTCGTTGAGGATGACGCCGGGGTTGAGCAGGCCGTGCGGATCGAGGAGCGCCTTGATCTCCTTCATCAGCCCATAGGCCTGGGCGCCCCACTCCATCTCGACGAAGGGGGCCATGTTGCGCCCGGTGCCGTGCTCGGCCTTCAGCGAGCCGTCGTACTTCGTCACCACCAGGGCGGCCACCGCGTCCATGAAACGGCGGTAGCGGTCGACCTCGGCGTCGGTGTCGAAGGCCTGCGTGAAGACGAAGTGCAGGTTCCCTTCGAGCGCGTGGCCGAAGATGATCGCCTCGTGGTAGCCGTAGTGCTCGAACAGGTGCTGCAGCTCGACCGTGGCCTCGGCGAGGCGGTCGATCGGGAAGGCGACGTCCTCGATGATCACCGTGGTGCCGGTCTTGCGCACGGCGCCGACCGCCGGGAACAGGCCCTTGCGGATCTTCCAGTACTTCTCGCACTCAGCCGCGTCGGTGGTGAACGCGGCCGGGTGCAGCAGCGTGCAGCCCTCCAGCACCGCGTTGATCGCGGTGATGTTGCCGGTCAGCGCCGCGGCGTCCTCGGCGCGGGTCTCGACCAGCAGGCAGGCGGCGCGCTCGTCCAGGCCGCGGATCACCGCCGGCATGCCGGGCTTGCCCTGCACCGAGTGCAGCGCCGCGCGGTCCATCAACTCCACCGCATCGACCGGCGCCGCCTTCAGCAGCGCCACGGCGCGGCAGGCCTCGGCGATGTCGGGGAAGAGCAGCAGGGCGCTCGCCTTGTCGGCGTGCTCCGGCACGGTGCGGTAGGTGATCTCGGCGATGAAGCCCAGCGTGCCTTCCGAGCCGATCATCAGGTGCTGGAGGATCTCGAACGGATCCTCGAAATCGACCAGCGCGTTCAGGCTGTAGCCGGTGGTGTTCTTGATGGCGAACTTGCGGTGGATGCGGGCGGCGAGGTCCGCGTCGGCGCGGGTGCGCTCGCCGAGATCGCGCAGCGTGGACAGCAGCGGGCCGTGGCTCTTCTCGAAAGCGGCGCGGCTGGCCGCGTCGCCGGTGTCCAGCAGCGTGCCGTCGGCCAGCAGCAGGCGCATGGAGGCCAGCGTGCGGTAGCTGTTCTGCGCCGTGCCGCAGCACATGCCGCTGGAGTTGTTGGCCGCGATGCCGCCGATCTTGGCGGTGGCGATGGAGGCCGGGTCGGGGCCGATCTTGCGGCCGAAGGGGGCGAGCTTGCGGTTCGCCTCGGCGCCGATGATGCCGGGCTGCAAGGTGACCGTTTCGGCGCCCGGCGGGATCGTGCAGCCGCGCCAGCCCTCGCCCAGCAGGACGAGCACGCTGTCGCTGACCGCCTGGCCCGACAGGCTGGTGCCGGCGGCGCGGAAGGTGACCGGGGTGCCGAGCGCACGGGCGTGGTGCAGCAGGCGCGCCACCTCGTCCTCGTTCTGCACCACCGCGACGATCTTCGGGATCAGCCGATAGAAGCTGGCGTCGGTGCCGTAGGCCAGCGTGCGCAGCGGATCGACGATCAGGCGCTCGGCCGGGATGAACGCGCGGAGATCCGCGTGCAGGCGGTCGTAGGGCGTGGGCAGCATCGGTTTCCTCCGGGATCGCTGGGCTTTGGCGGCGGCCTTGTTGCCGCCCCGCGGGCGGTCGGCATCTCGTGTGCCACGGCTGGGATCAGTGGATAACCGCTTTGCCCAAATGAGGCAATGGTAAAATCAATTGACCAATGATCTGCGCCATGGACAACTGGCGCCCGCGCCTGTTGGGCGTGGAACGAGGAGGGGTGGGCCATGATGTCCGATCCGCTGACAGACCTGCTGCGCCGGCATCCGGAAGCGGCCTTCGACTATCTGGAGTTCCGCAACACCGTCGCCGGGGCGGCGGCCTATTACGCCGCCAAGCGCGCCACCGAGCACGACCGGCGGACCATCGCCGCCTGCCTCGAGCGCATGCTGGCGGCGCACGAGAAGGAAGACCCGATGGAGGAGGCGGAAGCCGACATCGACTTCCACCGCGCCACCTACGAGGCGACGCACAACGTGGTGATGCAGACCGTCATGCACGGGCTGTCCGACCTGATGCGGGCGGACGTCTTCTTCAGCCGGCGCAAGCTGTACGGCTACAAGGGGGTACGCCACCTGCTGCTGAACCAGCACCTGGCCATCGGCGAGGCCATCCTGGCCGGCGACGCCGAGCGGGCGCGGGACGCCGCGACGCAGCACATCGGCTACGCGCGGGGGACGCTGGAGGAGATCGAAAAGGCCGAAGCGCGGCTGGAGGTGTCGTTGCGCCGCATGGGCCGCGGGGATCTGGTGGCCGGGTCGCGGCGGCGGGGCTGAGCGGCATAAAAAAAGCCCCTCCCGCGATGGGGAGGGGCTTCGTCCTGATCCTTCTCTCTTTCTTTCCGTTATGGCCGGGCTTGGCCCGGCCATAACGGCGCGAGAGGAAGGCGTTAGGGGATCATCCACGGCAGGATGTAGGCCTGGATGGCGGTGATCACGCCGATGATCGCCACGAAGAACAGGCTGTGCTTGACGGTGAAGCGGAACAGCTCCGACTCCCGGCCGACGAGGCCGACCGCCGCGCAGGCCACCGCGATGGACTGCGGGGAGATCATCTTGCCGGTCACGCCGCCGGTGGTGTTGGCCGCCACCATCAGCGTGTCGGACACGCCGACCTGCTGCGCCGTCGTCGCCTGCAGGCCGCAGAACAGCGCGTTGGACGAGGTGTCGGACCCGGTCAGGAACACGCCCAGCCAGCCCAGGATCGGCGAGAAGAACGGGAACAGCGCGCCCGTGCCGGCCAGCAGCAGCGCCAGCGTGGTGGACAGGCCCGAGTAGTTGGCGATGAAGGCGAAGGCCAGCACCATGCCGATCGAGTAGATCGGGCGCTTCAGCTCGCTCAGCGTCTCGCCGAAGGTGCGCAGGCCGTCGGCCGGCCGCATCTTCAGCATGATCATGGTGATGATGGCCGAGATGAGGATGGCGGTGCCGGTGGCCGACAGCAGGTCCAGCTTGTAGACCGCCTCGTACGGCTTGGGCGAGGCGACGATCGGGGCAGCCTTCAGCACCAGCTTGTCCAGCCCGGCGACCGGGAAGTACAGCACGGTGTCGGCCAGCGCGCCGCCCTTGGCGAACAGCGCCTTGAAGGGCTTCAGGCTCCAGATCGTGACGATCACGGTGAGGATCAGGAAGGGCGACCACGCCTTGGCGATCTCGGCGCCCGAGTAGCTGCGGGTGGCGGCGAACTCGCTGCTGGCCATGGCGCCGACCGAGGCCGGGACCGGAGTGGCGAGCGGCGAATGCGAGAAGCGGAACACCGCCTTCGGCTTCCAGACCTTCAGGAACAGCGTGATGCTGACCAGGCTGACCAGGGCGGAGGTGATGTCCGGCAGCTCGGGGCCGATGAAGTTGGCGGTAAAGTACTGGGTCACGGCGAAGGTGCCGCCGGCGACCAGGATGGCGGGCCACGTCTCGCGCACGCCCTTCCAGCCGTCCATGATCATGATGATCCAGAACGGGACGAAGACCGAGAGCAGCGGCAGCTGGCGGCCGGCCATGGCGCCGATCTTGAACGGGTCCAGCCCGGTGACCTGGCCGGCGACGATGATCGGAATGCCCATGGCGCCGAACGCCACCGGGGCGGTGTTGGCGATCAGGCACAGGCCGGCGGCGTACAGCGGGTTGAAGCCCAGGCCGACCAGCAGCGCCGCGGTGATCGCGACCGGCGCGCCGAAGCCGGCGGCACCCTCGAGGAAGGCGCCGAACGAGAAGCCGACCATCAGCATCTGCAGGCGCTGGTCCTCGGTGATCGACACCACCGACGAGCGGATGATCTCGAACTGTCCGGTCTTCACCGTGATCTTGTAGAGGAACACGGCGGCGACGATGATCCAGGCGATCGGCCACAGGCCGTACAGGAAGCCGTAGCCGGCCGAGGCGAGCGCCATGCCGACCGGCATCTTGTAGAACAGCACCGCCACGGCGAGCGAAATCGCCACGGTGATCGTGCCGGCGATGTGACCCTTCATGCGAAGGATCGTCAGCGCCACGAAGAAGAAGATGATCGGCAGAGCGGCGACGAACGCTGAGAGCCACAGATTGCCGGCCGGGTCGTAGACTTGCGTCCAGGTCTGCATGTTTCCTACCTATGTTTGTGTTCTGTATGACGTTTACTCGCCCCGCCGCCGCGCGCTGAGGCGCAGGCGCCGTGGGGTGCAGGGCGTCTGGAAGCATGCCTTCCCAGTACCCGGCGTATGGTCAAAAAATCTGACCACGAACGGCGATACGGATACAATGTGTTTCCAATGATTGCAATCTGGAAAATTATGCTCACATCATTCCGGATTGGGTGCATTTATGTCACCAGGCGGGAAGCCGGCGGCCCGCGGAATTTTCCGCGTTGCCAACAGGGCCGGGGTTTGTAGGATCGGGCGGCGCGGACGCGCGGACGTGAGTGGGAGCGGGTGCAGGCGATGAAAGCGGACTCCATCAAACCGGCGAAGCTGGCGGACACGGTGGCCGAGCACCTGGAACGGCTGATCCTGGAAGGCGCGCTGCGCCCGGGCGAGCGCCTGCTGGCCGAGCGCGATCTGGCCGTCAAGCTGGACATCTCGCGCCCCAGCCTGCGCGACGCGCTGGCCAAGTTGGTCGAGCGCGGCCTGCTCACCACCGACCAGAACGGCGCGTGCTACGTGGCGGAGACGCTGGGCGCCACCTTCCGCGACCCGCTGACCCGGCTGCTGCGCGAGAACCCGGAGGCGACCTTCGACTACCTGGAGTTCCGCAGCACGGTGGAGGGCTCCGCCGCCTACTACGCCGCCAAGCGGGCCAACGCGGTGGACCGGGAGGCGATCAAGGAGTGCTTCGACCGCATGGTCGCCGAGCACGGCAACGACGATTCCAGCGAGGAGGCGGACGCCGACGCCGACTTCCACCTGGCGATCTACGAGGCGACGCACAACGTCGTGATGCTGCACATCATGCGCAGCCTGTCGGAGCTGCTGCGCAACGACATCTTCTACAACCGCGCCAAGCTGTACGAGCGCAAGGGCGTGCGCGACCTGCTGCTCGACCAGCACCGGGCGGTGTACGAGGCGGTGATGGACGGCGACCCGGACCGCGCCCGCGCCGCCGCCGAGCATCACATCACCTACATCAACGCCGCCCTCCAGGAGATCCGCGACGCCGAGGCGCGCCTGGAGGTGTCGTTGCGCCGGATGGGCCGCGGCGACCTCGTGGACATCGGCGGGCGTCGCCGGAAGGCGTAGCGCTGCGCGTGCCTCTTCCCTCACGGAAGGTGTCGACGCGCCGCACTCAGGTCCCTAAGATCCCCCGCCGCAGGGAGCTTACGGGAGGCCGCGCGTGGCTAAGAGGGACGACGGACAGGGGGGCGACCGCTTCCAGGGCACGCTGGCCGACCGGCTGGCAAGGCTCTGGCGTGCCGAGGACCCGCGCTTCGACGAGTTGCTGGACGAGGTGCTCGACGGCGGCCGGCAGGCGGTGATCGAGGCGGCGCTGGGCAAGCTGCGCGAGGGCGAGCACATGCCCTTCATGGACGATGTCGAGACGCTGGCCGAGATCGTCGAGCGCACCGGCGAGGATGGCGAGCGCCTGTCCACCAGCCTGTACTGGTTCGTCGCCGAGGTGGACGGCGACGCCCACACCCCGCCGCCGGCCGCGCAGATCGAGGAGGCCTTCGCCTCGGTGGACCTGCTGAAGCCGGGCGAGCAGGTGCGCCTGCTGCCGGTGTGGCTGGATCCCGAGCAGCTTTCCTACCTGGAGGCGACCGACCGCCGGGCGCTGCTGCGTCGGATGCTGGCGTCCTTCGACGCGGCGGTGCGCTTTGCCGCCGACCAGGAGGTCACCGCCGAGACCGACGAGGGGCCGCGCCTTCTGGCGCTGGTCGGCCTGTTCGACGAGGTCGTCGAGGACGGCGCCGAGGACGAGGACTGGGACGACGAGGAGAGTTCCGAGGAGGTCGAGCGCATCGGCGCCGCCGTCGACACCTTCTCGGCCAGCGTGACGCGCGCGGACTCGCGCATCGTGCGCTGCCGCCCGGTCGGCGGGCTGACCGATCTCCTGGAGTTCGTCGCCGAGGAGCCCTGGGACGAGGCCGCCGACCTGGAGGACCTGGAACGCTTCATCGACGTGGCGCTCGCCGAGGTCAGCGACGGCCTGCTCGACGCCGAGGTGCGCTGGACGCCGGGCGCGCTGGAGGTGGGTTTGAGCGGGTCGGACGGCCGCTGGGTGGACAGCGCCACCTTCGAGGTGCCGGAAACCCAGCTGCCCGCCGCCATCGACACGCTGAAGCGGCTGTGCCGGTCGGTGCGGCCGGCGAACGGGCCGTCGGGGACGGCGTAAGGGAACAAGGCCCCCTCTCCCGCGAAGCTCTCGCGCAAGCGAAGCTTGCGCTGACGCGACAGGCGGATCCTCCGGATCCGCCGAGAGCGGGGGAGGGCTGGGGAGGGGGCAAATGCCTTCTCAGATCGGAAAGCTCACCGCCGCCGTGGTCCCCGCGGCGTCGGAGTCGGTCGACAACGTATCCCCCAGCTGCGAGGCCAGCGCCTCGGCCAGCATCAGGCCGTCGTCCGACGTGGTGTCGAAGCCCGCGGGCAGCGCGCGGCCGTTGTCCTCCACCACCAGCCGGGCGCGGGTGTCGCTCGCCTTGGTGACCATCACCTGGATCCAGCCCTGCTCGGGGAAGGCGTGGTGCAGGCTGTTCGACACCAGCTCGGCGATGATCAGGCCGAGCGGCATCGCCTCGTACAGGCCGATGGCCACCGGCTCGGCCTTCACCGTGATCGGGATGTTGGCGAGCCCCCCCGGCGTGCCGGACTTCACCACCTCGCACAGCGCCTCGACATAGCGCGCAAGGTCGATGTGGGTGCCGGCGCCGGTCTCGTGGAGCTGGCGGTAGAGGATCGCCAGCGCCTCGATGCGCACCATGGTCTGCTCGTAGGCGACGCGGGCATCCGGGTCGCGGATGCGGCCGGCCTGCAGCTTCAGCAGGCTGATGACCAGCTGCAGGCTGTTCTTGGCGCGGTGCTGCAGTTCGCGCAGTTCGGCTTCCAGCTCGCGGATGCGCGCGCCCGCATCCTCGGCCGACATCGCCGGCGCGGTGGCGCGGTCCGGCGGCAGGTGGGGCGGGTACGGCATCGAGGGCATCGTGGTGACCTGTGGCTGCGCGAACCGCGGTTCGCTTTCACGTCAACTGCGGTCAATTTATGCACTTGTGGCCAGCATCGGGGAGGCTCAGAAGGAGTAGCCCTGGCGGTATAAGCAGGAGGGCGGAGGGCACAAACCCCATGATTTTAAAGGCATAGCCGAAAGGCTCCAATGCGGTCGGGCCTGCCCCGTACGGGTGGGGGCGTCTCGCCTGGAACGGATCTTGCCAGCGGCGGGGTAGCGCGGTCGCCGTAGGCGGGAAAAGGCGTTTGCGGGCTGCGGTTGCTGTGCTTGAGTGGCTTCATGATCCGGATTCCTTCGTCTCTGTTCCGGCGCCGCCGCGTTGCGGCGCTGCTGGTCGGCGTGCTCGCCGCCTGCGCCGATCCGTCGGGGGGCGCCGAACGGCGGGCTGTCTCCCGCCCGGTGCCGCTGACCCGCGAGGCGCCTGGGCCCGAGCGCGTCGGCGCCTTCGAGTTCCGCGGCGCGGTGGAACTGTCGGGCGATCCCGCAGTGGGCGGCCTGTCCGGGCTTGCGATCACCGACGGCGGGCGGCAGTTCGTGGCCGTCGAGGACGTGGGCCGGGTGGTCCTGGGCCGCCTGCGGCACGAGAACGGCCGCCTCGTCGGTGTCGCCGACCTGCGGGTGAAGGGCCTGCCCGGCATCGGGCCCCGCCACGGCCGGGCGCGCGAGAACGACTCCGAGGAGATCGTCGCGTTGCCGGACGGCGGCTGGTTGATCTCGTTCGAGGGGCGCCACCGCATCCTGCGCTACCCGCCCGGCTTCGACGGCGAGCCGACATCGCTGCCGCTCGCCGAGGGGATGGCGGACCTGCCGCTCAACGGCGGGATGGAGGCGTTGACCCGGCTGCCCGACGGCCGCCTGCTGGCGCTGGCCGAGGGGCCGGACAACGGCGTGCCGGAGCGTCAGGCGTGGATCTCCCGCGTACCGCTCAAGGGTTCGGGCGACTGGGGCGCCCTGACGTACCGCGCCGCGCCGGGCTTCCGGCCGACCGGCGCCACGGCGCTGCCCAACGGCGACGTGCTGGTGCTTGAGCGCTACTTCTCGATACTCGGCGGACTGGCGGCGCGCATCGTGCGGGTGCCCGGTGCCGCGCTGGTGCCGGGCGCGGTGATCGAGGGCGAGGAACTCGCCCGCATCCAGCCGCCGCTGCTGCTCGACAACTACGAGGGCATCGCCGCGGTCCCCGGCCCAGCTGGGGAGACGCTGGTCTACGTGGTCTCCGACGACAACTTCAACACCACGCTGCAGCGGACCTATCTGCTGATGCTGGCGTTGCCCGATAGACCGCTGGCGCAGGCGCCCGGCCGTTAACGCCTGACGGCGGCGGTGGAATAGACCTCGGCGGTGGTGTGCTGCATGGTGCCGAGCACCGCCGACGCGCCGACGGCGATCACGATGGCCGCGGCGAATCCGAAGAACATCGCCTTCATGTCGTCCCTCCCGTTTGCGGCCGCTATTGTCGGCGGCCCTTGTCCAAAGAGGTAGGGCGGCGGTCCCGCTCCCGCCAGGGGCGGACCGGGCGAATGGCTTTGCCTGCCGACCCGGCGCGGGTCGGCGCCCACCGTCAGCGTGCCATGGACGTGCCGTCGATCGATACGATCGCCACGGTTGCGCCGTCCTCCATTTCCGTGACGAAGGCGTACGACACTTCGTTGCCGGTGATTTTCTTCCACCGGTTGGGCGCCCCGACAAAGCTGAAGCCGGTCAGCACGAGGAACGACATGGCGTCTTCCAGAGACTTGAACCGTATCGCCTCCATGCCTTCCCCCTTTGGACCGACGCCGGCTTTCCTTCCCCTTCCTCCCATTGCACCAAAGATAACTTACAACAGCACACTATCCTTCCGGATCTTCGTTCAGCTCTTTATCATATGAAAAAGTGCTAATTTCACGATGCCGGATGGCGCCGGTGTCGCCGTAGGGAGTAGGGGGGCTAGCGGCACAACCGCTCCGGCCCAGCCCATGCGGGACAGTCGTCAGGGGCCCGTCGCCTGCCGCAGGTAGGCGATGAGGTCGGCGCGCTGCCGGGCGTCGTCGATCCGCTGCATCGGCATCTTGCTGCCGGGGGTGAGCGTGTCCGGCCCCACCTCGAACAGGCGCGAGACGGTGTCCTCCGTCCACACGATGCCGCTGTCCCTCAACGAGGCGGAGTAGCGGTAGCCCTCCACCGAGCCTGCCTTGCGGCCGAACAGGCCCCACAGCGTCGGGCCGGCGCGGCGTCCGCCGTCGGGGGTCAGTGTGTGGCACACCGCGCAGGCGCGGAACAGCGCCTGCCCGGCGGCCGGGTCGCCCGCCCCCGGCGGATCCGCGGCGGCGGTGCCGGACGCCATGACCATCCCGACCGCCAGCGCCGCGGCGCGCATCGGTTCACTCCTCGTCCGGATCGACGACGCGCAGGCCGACGACCTGGGTGTTGATGAGCACCTTGCCGGCGTGCTCGAAGTTCACCGTGACCCGCTCGCGGATCGCCGACTGCACCTGGCCGAGGCCCCAGTCGGGCTGTCCGGGGTGGCGGACCCAGGCTCCGGGCACCAGCGTGTCGTCCATGGTCCTATTCCTGAAAAGCGGCGGCGTCGCGCGGCATCCAATGGTACAAGAGGGGCGGACGTTTCGGGAAGTTCCCGCCGCGCTCCCGTTCCGCCACCGGACCTGCGTGAAGAACATGGACTTGGACATCCGCGTCGTCGAGTTGCTCGCCTCCCGTTTCTGCCACGACTTGGTCAGCCCGGTCGGCGCCATCCGCAACGGGCTCGAGCTGATCGAGGAGATGAACGAGGATGAGGAGCCGAACCCGGCCTTCATGGGCGAGGCGATCAAGCTGATCGACCATTCCTCGCTGCAGGCCGACCGCCGGCTGCGCGTCTTCCGCCTTGCCTACGGCATGGCCGGGCGCGAGCAGAAGGGTTTCGGCGACGTGCGCAGCGCCATCCAGGGCTGGGTCGAGGGCTCGCGCACCTCGCTGGACTGGCCGGCGGGCGTGCCGTCCGACTGGGCGGCGATGCGCACCGGCATGGCCAAGGTGCTGCTCAACACGCTGGTGCTGGCCGAGGAGTCGCTGACGCACGGCGGCACGGTCACCGTGGGCGGGGAGGGCAGCCAGGACTCCGGCCGCCTCACCGTGACCGCCAAGGGCCGCCCCGGCGCCCTGACCCCGGAGTCCGAGGCGGCGCTGACCGGCCGCGCCACCGCCGACGAACTGACCGCCCGCACCATCCACCCCTACATCACCGGCCGCTTCGCCGAGACGTACGGGGTGCGGCTGAGCGCCGCGCCTGCGGGGGCGGAGACGCTGGTGTTCACGCTGGAGTGGTGAGCGCGGCAGCCTCACAGCTGCTTGAGGATCCGCGCCTCCACCACGACCTGCTCGACCCCGTTGGTGGTCTGGTGCGCGGTCGTGCGCAGGGTCACGGCCAGGCTGTGGCGGGCCGCCTGGGTCAGCACCTCGTTCAGCGTCGCGACCGCGTCGCGCACCTGCTTGGCCAGATCTTCGTCGTTCATGTCTGCGTCCTTCTGTGACAAGCCCTCGCGGGGTGTGCCCGACCGTTCGAGGTAAGACACTTTTAATCAGTGTTTGACAGGCTCCGCCCGTGCCCGAAGGCCCGCTCTGCGGCCGGACGGGCCGCGTGCCGCCGGCGCCCGTTCGGGGAGCGCCGCCGCACGATAAACAAGGCCTGGGGAACACGCCATGGATGATCTGCTCAGTGAATTCCTGACCGAGACCAACGAGAACCTGTCCGTGCTCGACGTCGAGCTGGTCCGGTTGGAGCAGAACCCCAACGACCCTGAGCTGCTCTCGAACATCTTCCGCCTGGTCCATACGATCAAGGGCACCTGCGGGTTCCTCGGCCTGCCGCGCCTGGAAAAGGTCGCGCACGCGTCGGAGAACGTGCTGGGCAAGTTCCGCGACGGCGAGCTGACCATCACCCCGGAAGCCGTGTCGCTGATCCTCCAGGCTCTGGACACCATCAAGGGCCTGCTCGCCGTCCTGGAGGCCACCGAGGCCGAGCCGCCGGGCGACGACAACGACCTGATCATCCGCCTGAACGCCTGCGCCGAGGGCAAGCTGGGCGGCGCTCCCGCCGCGGCCGCCCCCCCGCCGCCGCCGCCGCCGGCCAAGAAGAAGGAAGAGGTGGAGGTTCCGTCGGTCTCGCTCGAGGAGCTCGAGGCCGCCTGGAACGCCGCCCCCGGCCCGTCCACCGCGCTCACCCCGGTCCAGCCGGAGCCCGAGCCGGAGCCCGCCAAGGAACTGGCGGTGCCCGAGCCCGACCCGGTGCCGGCCGCCGCCTCCAAGATGCCGGTCCCGGCCGCCCAGGCCGCCGGCAACAGCGGCGACGACGTGCGTGAGGCCGGCAACAAGGAATCCGCGGTCGCGGCGCAGACCATCCGCGTCAACGTCGACCTGCTCGAAAACCTGATGACCATGGTCTCGGAGCTGGTGCTGACCCGCAACCAGCTGCTGCAGATCCTGCGCTCGCAGAAGGAGAGCGAGTTCGCCGCCCCGCTGCAGCGCCTCAACCACGTCACGTCGGAGCTGCAGGAAGGCGTCATGAAGACGCGCATGCAGCCGATCGGCAACGCCTGGGCCAAGCTGCCGCGCCTGGTGCGCGATCTGGCGCACGAGTTGAGCAAGAAGATCGACCTGCAGATGCTCGGCGCCGACACCGAGCTGGACCGCCAGGTGCTGGAGCTGATCAAGGATCCGCTCACCCACATGGTGCGCAACTCGGCCGACCACGGCCTGGAGACCCCGGCGGAGCGCCTGAAGGCCGGCAAGCCGGAGACCGGCCGCGTCACGCTGAACGCCTACCACGAGGGCGGCCACATCATCATCGAGATCCAGGACGACGGTAAGGGCCTGGCGATCGACCGGATCAAGCAGAAGGCCATCCAGAACGGCATGGCGTCGGAGGGCGAGCTGGCCGCCATGTCGGACCAGCAGATCATCCAGTTCATCATGAAGCCCGGCTTCTCGACCGCGGCGAAGGTGACCAGCGTCTCCGGCCGCGGCGTCGGCATGGACGTGGTCAAGACCAACATCGAGAAGATCGGCGGCACGATCGAGATCAAGTCGGTCCAGGGCAAGGGCTCGACCTTCGTCATCAAGATCCCGCTGACGCTGGCCATCGTCTCGGCGCTCATCGTCGAGTGCGCCGGCGAGCGCTTCGCCATCCCGCAGATCAGCGTGGTCGAACTGGTGCGCGCGGCGAGCGACAGCGAGCACACCATCGAGCGCCTGAAGGGCACGCCGGTGCTGCGCCTGCGCAACCGCCTGCTGCCGCTGGTGTCCCTGCAGGAGCTGCTGCGCCTGGAGGACGTCGAAGGCAAGGAGAAGCGCGCCGACGACGAGACCTTCATCGTCGTCACCCAGGTCGGCACCTACACCTTCGGCATCATGGTCGACCGCGTGTTCGACACCGAGGAAATCGTGGTGAAGCCGGTGGCGCCGATCCTGCGCCACATCGAGATGTTCTCGGGCAACACCATCCTCGGCGACGGTTCGGTGATCATGATCCTCGACCCGAACGGCATCGCGTCGGCGTCGGGCGAGATCACCATGGGCGAGAACGCCAGCAAGGACACCACCTCGGTCCAGGCCACGCGCCAGGAGGACAAGATGGCGCTGCTGCTGTTCCGCGCCGGCGAGGGCGCGCCGAAGGCGGTGCCGCTGTCGCTGGTCGCCCGTCTGGAGGACGTGGACGTCGCCGCGGTGGAAATGTCGAACGGCCTGCCGGTCGTCCAGTACCGCGGCAAGCTGATGCCGCTGGTGCCGATCGACCCGGGCTTCATGCTGGCCCGGGAGGGCCGCCAGCCGGTGCTGGTGTTCGCCGACGGCGACCGTTCCATGGGCCTGATCGTCGACGAGATCGTGGACATCGTCGAGGAGAAGCTGGTCGTCCAGCTGACCGCCGAGCGTCCGGGCCTGATGGGCTCCGCCATCATCGCCGGCAAGGCGACCGAGGTGATCGACGCCGGCTTCTTCCTCACCCAGGCCTACAAGGACTGGTTCGGCTCCTCGCAGGGCAGCGAGGCCTTCGAGGAGGAGAAGTCGCAGCGCGTGCTGCTGGTGGACGACAGCCCGTTCTTCCGCAACCTGCTCACCCCGCTCCTCTCGGTGGCCGGCTACGACGTCACCGCGGTGGAGAACGCGCAGGAGGCCCTGGCGCTGTGCGAGGCCGGCGAGGACTTCGACGTCATCGTCTCCGACATCGAGATGCCGGGCATGAGCGGCTTCGACTTCGCCGAGGCGGTGCGCCGCGGTTCGCGCTGGCAGGCGGTGCCGCTGGTCGCGCTGTCCAGCCACGCCACCCCGCGCGACCTCGACCGCGGCCGGCAGGCCGGCTTCACCGATTACGTTGCCAAGTTCGACCGTGACGCGCTGCTCTTCGCTCTGCAGCAGACGCTGTCCGAACAGAAGGGTGCCGAAGCATGAGCAGCAACGCCAAGCTCCCCGCCAAGAAGACCAAGGGCGAAGAGGTCGTCTCCGGCGGCTCCCAGGACTACGTGACCATGACCATCGCCGACCAGCTGTTCGGCATCCCGGTCTTGCAGGTTCAGGACGTGCTGGGGCACCAGAAGATCACCCGCATCCCGCTGGCGCCGCCCGAGGTGGCCGGGTCGCTGAACCTGCGCGGCCGCATCGTCACCGCCATTGACGTGCGGCTGCGCCTCAACCTGCCGGCGCGTCCGAAGGACAAGCCGGGCATGTCCATCGTCGTGGACCTGCGCGGCGAGCTGTACAGCCTGATGGTCGATTCGGTGGGCGAGGTGCTGAGCCTGTCCAACGAGGACTTCGAGCGCAACCCGGCGACGCTGGATCCGCGCTGGCGTGAGGTGTCCACCGGCATTTATCGCCTGAATGGGCAGTTGATGGTTGTGCTGGACGTCCCACGTCTGCTCAACTTCACCAACATGGAAGCGGCGTGAAACCACGCCGGGCGAGCCTGGGATGCCTGCGATGAAATCCTGTCTGGTGGTGGACGACAGCCGGGTGGTCCGCAAGGTCGCCCGCAAGATCCTGGAAGAGCTGTCCTTCGCCTGCACCGAGGCGGAGGACGGCCGTCAGGCCATGGAGGCGTGCGCCAAGGGCATGCCCGACGCCATCCTGCTGGACTGGAACATGCCGGTGATGACCGGCATCGAGTTCCTGCGCCGGCTGCGCAAGATGAGCGGCGGCGACGCGCCGAAGGTCGTCTTCTGCACCACCGAGAACGACTTGGCGCACATCCAGGAGGCGCTGTCGGCCGGGGCCAACGAGTACATCATGAAGCCCTTCGACAGCGACATCATCCAAACCAAGTTCCAGCAGATCGGTTTGCTGTGAGCGGTGGATGCCGCTAGTAAGGTTGAACGCCGCATGTCCGACAGCTTCCGCCCCTTTTCCGCCGCCCGGCCCACGGCGCCGCCGCCCCCCTCCGCTGGAGGGGCCGCCGACCCCTTCCGGGTCATGGTGGTGGACGACTCCGCCGTCATCCGCGGCCTGCTGACCCGCGCGCTGGAAGGCGACGCGGAGATCCGCGTCGTCGCCTCGGTCGGCGACGGGCAGATGGCGATCAACTCGCTGCAGCGAAACTCCATTGACGTCATCGTGCTCGACATCGAGATGCCGGTGATGGACGGCATCACGGCGCTGCCCAAGCTTCTGGCGGTGGCGCCGCAGGTGAAGATCATCATGGCGTCCACGCTGACGCTGCGCGGCGCCGACGTGTCCATGCGCTGCCTGCAGGCGGGTGCGGCCGACTACATCCCCAAGCCGACCTCCACCCGCGAGGTCGGCGGGGCCGAGGACTTCAAGCGCGAGCTGGTCTCCAAGGTGAAGGCGCTGGGCGCCGCGGCGCGCCGCGCCGGGTCGCGCTCGCGCGGCGAGATCCGCCCGCTGACGCCCGCGGCACCGCTGCCGAGCGCCGCCGAGCGCGCCGCCGGTGCGCCCGCCCCGGCGCCGTTCCGCCGTCCGGAGCCCGGCCCGGTTACGCTGCGCCCGTTCCCGACCCCGCCGGTGCGGCCGGACGTCGTCGCCATCGGCAGCTCGACCGGCGGCCCGCAGGCGCTGTTCGAGGTGCTGTCGCACCTCAAGGGACTGGCTCAGCCGATCCTGATCACCCAGCACATGCCGGCCACCTTCACCACCATCCTGGCCGAGCACATCAGCCGCCAGTGCGGCCTCGCCGCGGCGGAGGCGAAGGACGGCGAGGTCATTACGGGCAACCGGGTCTACATCGCGCCGGGCGATTTCCACATGCTGGTGGCGCAGCGCGCCGGGCAGAACGTGCTGACGCTGACCAAGGATCCGCCGGAAAACTTCTGCCGGCCGGCGGTGGACCCGATGATGCGCTCCATCGTCAAGGGATTCGGCGCGCGCAAGGTGCTGGCCTGCATCCTCACCGGCATGGGTCAGGACGGCATGCGCGGCTGCACCGAGGTGGTCAACCAGGGCGGCGTGCTGATCGGCCAGGACGAGGCGACCAGCGTGGTGTGGGGCATGCCGGGCGCGGTGGCGCAGGCCGGGCTGTGCAGCGCCATCCTGCCGCTCAAGGAGATCGGCCCGACACTGCGCAAGCTGGCGACGGGGGCGCGGCCATGAGGGTCGAAGACTTCGACATGTTCGCCACGATGCTGAAGCAGCGCTCGGGCCTGGTGCTCACCAAGGACAAGGCGTACCTGCTGGAATCGCGCCTGATGCCGGTGGCGCGCAAGTGGAACATGAAGGGCCTGGACGAGCTGGCCTCGACGGTCCGCACCCGCAAGGACGAGGCGCTGCTGCGCGACATCACGGAGGCGATGACCACCAACGAGTCCTCGTTCTTCCGCGACCAGAAGCCCTTCGACCAGTTCAAGCAGATCGTGCTGCCGCGCCTCCTGGAGACGCGGGCGGCGAAGCGCTCGATCCGCATCTGGTCGGCCGCCTGCTCGTCGGGGCAGGAGGCGTACTCGCTGGCGATGATGCTGAACGAGGACGCGGCGAAGGTCGCCGGCTGGCGCATCGAGATCGTCGGCACCGACATCTCGGCTGAGATGGTGGAACGCTCCAAGTCCGGCATCTACACGCAGTTCGAGGTGCAGCGCGGCCTGCCCATCCAGATGCTGGTGAAGCACTTCAAGCAGCAGGGCGACAAGTGGCAGATCGGCCCCAACCTGCGGCAGATGGTGAGCTTCCGGGAGTGGAACCTGCTGGGCGACCTCGGCGGGCTCGGTCAGTTCGACGTGGTGTTCTGCCGCAACGTGCTGATCTACTTCGACCAGCCGACCAAGACCAAGGTGCTGGAGGCCATCGCCCGCCAGATGCCGCCGGACGGCGTGCTGTACCTGGGCGGCGCGGAGACGGTGCTGGGCATCACCGACCGCTTCAAGCCGGTGGACGGCCAGCGCGGGCTGTACACGCTGTCCAACGGACCGGGCTTCAACACCGCCGGGGCGAAGGCGGCGGCGTTCTGACGCTTTTGCCCCCTCGCTGACCCTCCCCCGCTGCGGGGGAGAGGGAAGTTTGCTCCCGCGGCGGCAGCCCCCTCCACCGCGCAGCGGGGGAGGGATGGGGAGGGGGCCACAACGTTGGGAACCCTCATGCGCATCGACCGCATCGACCATTTCGTCCTGACGGTGCGCGACCTCGACGCCACCATCGACTTCTACACGCGCGTGCTCGGCATGGAAGCGGTGACCTTCGGGCCACAGGGGCGCAAGGCGCTCAGCTTCGGCCGCAACAAGATCAACCTGCACGTTGCCGGCAAGGAGTTCGAGCCGAAGGCCAAGTCTCCCGGCCCCGGCACCGCCGATTTCTGCCTGATCACCGACCGGCCGCTGTCCGAAGTGCAGGCGCACCTCGCCGCGCAGGGCGTTTCCGTCGAGGAAGGCCCGGTGCCCCGCACCGGCGCCACCGGGCCGATCACCTCGGTCTACTTCCGCGATCCGGACGGCAATCTGGTGGAGGTCAGCACCTATGACCCCGCGGACGCCGTGGTGCGATGAAGCTCAAGACGCTCGAGGTTCTGTCCTACGAGAAATGGTTCCAGCCGGTCGCCAGCCCGGCCGACCTCCTCGCCGCCACGCGCAACGCCCATCATCAGGTGGCCGACGGCGAGCGCGTGGCAGTTCCGGCGCCGGACGCGGCGTCCGACCTCGCGGGCGTGCTGCAGATGGAGGAGGGGGGCGCGTCGTTCGGCCTCCGCTTCGACGGCGGGCACGTGCCGGTAGGGCCGCTGTCGATGCTCGGCCTGCACGACGCCGCCATCAAGAGCGACTGCGGCACGGTGTTCCTGGACGAGCACCTGGCGCTCGGCGAGTCCTACCACAATCCATCGATGTTCGAGCAGAGCACCGGGCAGCCGTGCTCGCACTTCCGGCTCGACCTTGATTTCGACGCCGGCGGCACGACAATGCCTTTCACCGCGAAGGTGTACCCAGCGCCGGACGAGCCCCTGCCGGTCGTTGCGGACCCCTACGTGTCGCTGGTCAGCCGCTGGGCGGAGAATTACGCGCACTGGCTGCTGGAGGTGCTGCCGCGGCTCTGGTACCGCGATGCTTGCCCGGAGCTGCGTGGACTTCCGATCCTCGTTCCCGCGACTACCCGGCCGTTCCAGCGCGAGACGCTGGAGGCGCTGGGGGTGGCCGGCCAGTGCGTGCCGTACGTCGACGCCTTCGTACGCTTCGAGCGGCTGTACTTCCCGACCTTCATTGCGGCCGGCGGCTATGCGCCCCGGCAGGTCCGCTGGCTGCGCGACGTGCTCGGCGGCGCCCTCGGCCTACGGCCGGCGGAGCGCCCGGGGCGGCGCCTGCTTGTGTCGCGGCAGAACGCCCGCGGCCGCCACCTGCTGAACTGGGACGCGGTCGAGGAACAGCTGCGGTCGCGCGGCTTCGAGACCATCGTGCTGGACGCCCTGCCGGTGCGCGAGCAGGCCGCCGCCTTCGCCGGGGCGTCCGTGGTGGTGGCGCCGCACGGCGCCGGCAACGCCAACCTCGTCTTCCTGCCGGAGGGCGCGGCCTTCGTCGAGCTGCAGCCGCGCTCGGTGCTGCACCCGATGTACTGGGTGCTCGCCAAGGCCGCCGGCTGCCGCTACGGCGTGGTGTTCTGCGACGACAGCGGCCCGCCGCTGTGCGACCTGCACGTCAACACCGCGGCGCTGGCCGGCGTGCTGGACTCGCTGGAAGGGTGAGCGTTCAGCGCGGCAGCAGCGCCGCCATCTCGTCGATCACGTCGTCGAAGCGGAAGCGCCCCTCGGTCAGCCGGTGGAAGTTGTGCTCCATCTCCGGCAGCAGGTCGGCGTAGAGGTCGCGCGCCTCGGCCGGCGTCAGGGCGGCGAGGCGGGCGGCTTCCTGGAAGGCCGTGTGCAGGCGGTCGCCGTGGTGGGCGATATCGTCGTAGGACTCGTCGATGCGCCGGCCGAAGGTCTGGAAACCCATGGCGCGCAACGCCCCCAACGCCCCGGGGTTGCCTATCAGCAGCATCGGCTGCAGGTACACCAGCGGCTTGAAGCCCTTCTCCGACACGTACAGCAGGTCGTCGGCGAAGTAGAAGGTCTCGCTGGTCAGGTTGACGTAGCTGTCGTCGTACGGAAACAGCCGCGGCTGTACGAAGAACAGGTTGACGTACACCTGACCGATGGCGCCCATCGGGTCGCCGATGTCGGCCGACAGTGGCAGCCGGCGGTGCAGGGCGAACCACGCGTCGCGCTCCTGCGCCATCTCCTCCGGCCAGCCCTCGGCGCCGTTGAGGTTGCGGTCCATCAGCGGGAAGCTGACGTGCCCGCGTTCCAGCAGCCCGGTCGCCGCCAGCCACGACACCACCAGCTGCCGGTGCAGCCGCGGCTGGCTGTTCAGGTTCATGTACGTCTTGCCGCGCAGGTGGCCGGAGGCGAGCTCGCGCCGCACCCGCTCCGGCGTCTGGTAGCGCGCCTCGTAGGGCTGCGCGGCGGGGCCGAGCGACAGGCGGGTCACCCACGACACCGGATCGATGGTGCCCGATAGCTCCAGCCCCCGCGTCTGCAGCCGATGCGTCTCGCGCACGAAGGCGGCCCAGAACTCGACGGCGCGGTACTGCACCGTCTCCGCCTCATCCAGGGGCTGCGCCGTCCGCCACGCCGTGAACTCGCCCTCGCCGGCGAGGTTGCCGTTCAGCAGAAAGACGCGCTCCGGCGGCAGATCGTATGCCTCGATGAAGCTCTGCACGAGGTCGAAAACCGTGCGTTCGCCCTCCTCGAAGCGCAGCGAACGCGGCTCGTGGCCGAAGAACAGGACGATCACCGCCCGCCCCCCGCGCACCGCGTCGGGCACCGCGGCCGATACCCCTTCGGCGACCGGCGGCCGGCCGGACTCATAGGAGTCCATGAAGCGGTAGTCGAACTCGATGGGGTAGAGGAACGGCGTGCCGTCCGCGGCGCACGCTGCGACGTCGGCGATGCGGAAGCGGTCCGGCGCCATCGCCGCGTAGGCCGAGAACATCGCCGCCAACGTCCGACCGCGCCGCGGCGCGGGGGCGTTGGCCAGCATTTCGAACGCGGCGTCGCCGGTCGCGCGCAGATGGTCGTAAGCAACGGTGATCATGGGCGATCCATAGCACGCGCGGTCATCACCGCCCAAGGCGTCGGCGTGCCGCGCGTCTCCCAGACGGCGAGCGCCCGGTCCTCGGCGCGCAGTTCCGCCAGCGGAGAGGGCAGGGCGGCGGCGTCGGGCACGCGGGTCGGCACCACGGCCACCGTGTGCGTCGGCCGGAAACGGCCGGTGATCAGGTCGGCCATGTCCGGCCGGGCGAAGGGGTGCAACTCCGCGAGCACGTCGAAGCCCGCCAGCGCCGGGAAGCGCTCCGGATCGAGCAGTTCCTCCTCGAATCCCTCGATGTCGCAGACCACCAGCACCCGTCGACCGGCGTAGGCGGCGAAGTCCGCGCCGTCGAAACGGTCGCCGAGCAGCACGCGGTCGGCGACGCCGTTGGTGGCTGCCAGCCCGCGGCAGGCGTCCAGCGCGGCCGGGTCGATGTCGCGGGCGTGCACGGTGACCCACGGCCAGCGCCGCGCCAGCCCGACGGCGTAATAGCCTTCGGCGCAGCCGACGTTGATGACCAGCTCGGGGCGGCGCGCGCCCAGGGCGTCGAGGTGCGGGTGCAGCTCCGCCTCATAGCAGCCGAGCATGCGCGGCAGGTAGCAGCCCTCGCTGACCGTACCGTCGAACACCATGCCGGCGAACGGCCCGCCCAGCACACGCGGCCCGTGGGCGTCCAGCAGCATGGCGCGCAGCACCGACGCCCGCCGGGCCCAGGCGCCCTGCGCGAACTCCGGGTGCAGCAGGGCGAGGCGGCGGTAGGCGTCCAGCAGGGCGGGCCACGCTCGCTGCTCCGCCAGCGCCTGCGACAGCCGGGCGTAGCCGGCGTCGAAGTCGGGGACGACCGCCAGCACCCGCCGCAGACACTCGGCCGCGGCGGCGGGCTGGCCGGCCTTCAGGTGGGCGTCGCCCAGGTCGAGGGCGGCGCGGGCCAGGGCGAGGAGAATGGCGTCCATGCCCGGCCATAGTGCCGGAAGACGGCTCGCAGGGGAAGGGGATGGCCTTGCCACGCGTCCGGCCCCTCCCTAAGCTGGCCGTCCTGCAACGAACCAGGATCCGCCCCCCATGGAGCAGTTCGCGCTTCCGTCCATCGGCCTGTCCATCGAGCCCGAGGCCGCCCGCTTCATCCTGGAATGGGCGGTCAGCAACGAGCCACGCTTCCCGCCCGACCTGCTGAAGCGGATGGGGCTGGCGCACTGCATGATGACCCGCGGTTACTCGTGCTTCGTCGAAACCGGCACGTACCTCGGTGACACGACGGACGCCATCGCCGCGCTGCTGAAGTGCCGGGTCTTCACCATCGAACTGGACGACGAGCTGCACCGCAAGGCGTGCGAGCGCTTCGCCGGCAACGACCGCATCGCCTGTCTGCACGGCGACAGCGCCACGCAGCTCGACGCGGTTATCCAGGGGCTCGACCAGCCGGCGCTGTTCTGGCTGGACAGCCACTACGCGGGCGAGGGGACGGCGCACGGCGACATCGTCTCGCCGATCCTGGCGGAGCTGGACTGCCTGCGCCGGGCGCGCGAGGCCCGCCCGTACCTGATCGACTCCTGCTCGATCTACATCGACGACATGCGGCTGTTCGGCGTCGGCGACTACCCGCCGCTGTCAGACCTGCTGCGCGTGGTCGAGCGGGACTTCCCGCGCCATCTGCGGACGATCCACAACGATGCGATGCGGATTGTGCCGAAGCCGTCGGAGTGATCGGACAGACGCGCGGCGGGCCTCAGCCCGCCGCCTGCTGCGCCACCTTGGGCGGCGGCGCGTGGTGCATCTCCTCGTGCGGGTCGCGCAGCACGTAGCCGCGCCCCCACACCGTCTCGATGTAGTTGTCGCCCTGGGTGGCGGCGGCCAGCTTCTTGCGCAGCTTGCAGACGAAGACGTCGATGATCTTCAGCTCCGGCTCGTCCATGCCGCCGTAGAGATGGTTGAGGAACATCTCCTTGGTCAGCGTGGTGCCCTTGCGCAGGCTCAGCAGCTCCAGGATGCCGTATTCCTTGCCGGTCAGGTGCAGCGGCTGGTTGTCCACCTCCACCGTGCGGGTGTCGAGGTTGACGGTCAGGCGGCCGGTGCGGATGACGCTGTCCGAGTGCCCCTTGGAGCGGCGCACGATGGCCTGGATGCGGGCGATCAACTCGCGCTTGTCGAACGGCTTGGTCAGGTAGTCGTCCGCGCCGAAGCCCAGACCCTTGATCTTGTGATCCAGCTCGGACAGGCCGGACAGGATCAGGATCGGCGTGGTGACCCGCGCGGCTCGCAGCCGCCGCAGCACCTCGTAGCCGTCGATGTCCGGCAGCATCAGATCGAGAATGATGATGTCGTAGTCGTACAGCTTGCCGATTTCGAGCCCGTCCTCGCCCAAGTCGGTGGAGTCGACGATGTATCCCTCGGACTGCAGCATCAGCTCGATGCTCTTCTGGACCGAGGTATCGTCTTCGACCAGCAGAACCCTCATTGGCGGTATCCCGACGTTGGTGGTGCCTTACCTACCCGAACCCTTCGAACCTTCCGTGACCCAGTCCGAGACCGTGGCCGCGGCCGATGACCTTCGGCCGGTCCTATGGTTGGCGGCACATGCTTAACAGGTTAGGTCGCTCGTTTACACAGGTTAACAGACGATTCAGCTTAACGCCAGCACCGGAATGCGCTTCATTTAACGTTAATCTTTCCGGCCGATGATGGCCCGAGCGCCGCGGAAAAGCCAATTCTGCTGCGGATTTCAATGCTTAACGCCGTTCCGGACCCGCCGCCGTGCCCGCCGACGTCGCCCGCCTCCTTGATGACATTAATGCGCTGCCGGATTACCGGCGGTTCGGTCGCGTCACCGCCGTGCTCGGCCTGCTGGTGGAGGTCGGCGGCATCGAGAAGGAGTTGTCGGTCGGCGGGCGCTGCATCGTCGAATCCCGCGACGGGCGGCGCGTTCCCTGCGAAGTCGTGGGCTTCCGCCAGGGCCGGGCGCTGATGATGTCGCTGGGCTCGCTCGACGGCGTCGGGCTGGGATGTCGGGCCGTGGTGGCCGACGGTCAACCGGCGGTCTATCCCACAGACGCATGGCTGGGTCGCGTCATCAACGCGCTGGGCGAGCCGGTGGACGGCAAGGGGCCGCTGCCCAAGGGCCCCATCGGCATCCCGATCCGCAACACGCCGCCCTCGGCGCATTCGCGCGTGCGGGTCGGGCAGAAGCTCGACCTCGGCATCCGCGCCATCAACACCTTCCTGACCTGCTGCCGCGGCCAGCGCATGGGCATCTTCGCCGGTTCCGGCGTCGGCAAGTCGTCGGTGATGTCGATGCTGGCCAAGTTCTCGGCCGCCGAGGTCGCGGTGATCGGCCTGATCGGCGAGCGCGGGCGCGAACTGCAGGAATTCATCGTCGAGGACCTGGGCGAGGAGGGCCTGTCGCGCGCGGTGGTCGTCTGCGCCACCTCGGACGAGCCGCCGCTGATGCGCCGTCAGGCCGCCTACATGACGCTGGCGGTGTCGGAGTATTTCCGCGACCAGGGCCGCGACGTGCTGTGCATGATGGACAGCGTGACCCGCTTCGCCATGGCGCAGCGCGAGATCGGCCTGTCCGCCGGCGAGCCGCCGACCACCAAGGGCTACCCGCCCACCGTCTTCGCTGAGCTGCCGAAGCTGCTGGAGCGCGCCGGGCCCGGCGTCGCCGGCTCCGGCTCGATCACCGGCCTGTTCACCGTGCTGGTGGAAGGCGACGACCACAACGAGCCGATCGCCGACGCGGTGCGCGGCATCCTGGACGGCCACATCGTGCTGGAGCGCCAGATCGGCGAGCGCGGCCGCTATCCGGCCATCAACATCCTGCGCAGCGTGTCGCGCACCATGCCCGGCTGCAACTCGCAGCAGGAGAACGAGCTGGTCGGCCGCGCCCGCCGGATGCTGTCGGCCTACGACAACATGGCGGAGATGATCCGCCTGGGCGCCTACCGCCGCGGCACCGACCCGCAGGTGGACGAGGCCATCCATTACAACCCGGCGCTGGAAGCCTTCCTCAAGCAGGGGAAGCGTGAGGCCACCGATCTGGCCACCGGTTACGCCCAGCTTGCCGAAATCCTCGGGGTGCCGTGGTCATGAGCAGCCTGAAAACCGTCATCCGCCTGCACAAGTGGCAGCTCGACGAGAAGCGCCGCGCGCTGGCCGAGCTGCAGAACCTGCACGACCGCCTGGTCGCCGAGATGCACCGTTTGCAGCAGGAGATGCTGTACGAGCAGCAGGTCGCCCGCGCCGACCCGATGGCGGCCTTCGGCTACGCGGCGTTCGCCAAGGCGGCGATGGAGCGCGGCAAGCGCCTCCAGGACTCCATCGCCCAGGTCGAGCAGCAGATCGCCGTCGCCACCGAGGAGATGGCCGAGGCCTTCCAGGAGCTGAAGCGCTTCGAGCTCGCCGAGGAGGAGCGCCTGAAGCGCGAGCGCGAGAAGATCCGCCGCAAGGAGGAGGCCATGCTCGACGAGACCGCGCTGGTCGGCTTCCGCCGCCGGCAGGAGCAGGAGAGCGCGGGGAGGTAGGGTCTCCGCATTGGGGCCCCCTCCCAGCCTCCCCCTCAGTACCGCTCCATGCGCCCGAACAAATGCGGATTATCCCAGCCCGGTTGCCGGTCCTCGACCACCATGCGGTGTGTGGCTCGTTCGGCGCGCACCTCGGTCCAACGCGGCACCGCCTCGTTGCCGACGTCGTCCAGCACCGCCAGCGCCAGCGCCTCCAGCCCGCCGGGGAAGGTGGTCAACTCGCCCAGATAGGCGGCGAAGCCGGCCGGGTCGATCACCCAGCGATCAGGAACGTAGCGCAGCTCCAGCCGCATGCCGGGCTGCGGCTCGCCGGTCAGCGTCACCAGATAGTCGTGGCGGGCGTCCGGGTTGGGCGCGGTGGTCAGGCGCTCGCGGCGGTGCATGGTGGTTCTCCGCTCAGGCCGTGACGCCGAGGCCGGCGCGCCCGGCGCGGGTGAGCTTCACCCAGTTGCGCGCTCCGGTCTGGAACGCCAGCGCGCCGGAAAAGCCCATGGAGCCGAGGCTGTTGGCGAACACTTCGGTCAACTCGGACTGCAGGTCGGCCGGTAGCGCCGCGTGGCTGCGCAGGATCAGGTCGAAGCGCTGCGCCCGCACGAGGCCGTCGAGCTGCAGCGGGCCGAAGCGGCTCAGGGTCACTTCGAAGACGAAGCGGTTGCCCTTGCCCTCCCGCTCCTCGCCGCCGCCGCGGCTCTCGTCGGCGTCGGGCGGGCGGACGTACACCTCCATGGCCTGGAGCGTCTGGTTGTCCAGCATCGGCAGCACGTAGGGCTTCCACTCCGACGGCGCCTCAGCCGCGGCGCGGGCGGGGGCGCGGAACTCCTCCTCCATCTGCCGGAGCAGCGTCGCCTGGCCGGAGCGCTCCAGCGCCGACGCCGCCTCCTCGCCCAGCCAGCCGCGGGCGTCGCCGTTGCGCAGGGCCGACAGCAGGAAGGTCAGCGCCGCCCCCAGCTTCTTGTTCGGCTGCGGCAGCACGCTGTTGCCGACCGCGCGCGCCAGATCCGGATCGAGGGTGGCGAGCGCCTCCAGCACGTGGCGCAGCGCCGGCCATTCCTTGCCGGGTGGTGCCGGTTCCGGGCCGTGCGGAGCGATGACGGAGCGCGCACGCAGCGGGTCGGCCAACTCGACCACCACCTGCGTGCCGGGCGGCAGCGGCGGCTGGTTGGTCAGCACCAGCATGCCCTGCGGCGTGGCGAGGATCGGCTGCCCCTGCGGCGTCGCCCCCGCGATGGTGCCTTGCAGCAGCGGCGCGGTCGTTGGCGCGGTGGGCAGTGGGGGAGGGGGAGCGCCCGGCGGTGCCACGGTCACGACCTTCAACGCCACCGTCGTTCCCTGAACCAGCACGGGTGTCCGTCCGGGCGAAGCGGCTGCGGGCGGCGCTTCCGGTGCAGGGGCGGGCGCGGCCGGGCGTGGGGCCGCGTCGGCCGGCGCTTCGGGGATGGACCGTGGCGATGGAGGTGGGGAAGGCGATGGTGCGGTGGCCGGAGGCGCCCCCGACGACGGCGCCGTCGGTTGCGGCTGGGCCGCCGCTGCCTGGGATGGCTGAGGCGTACTCCCCTGAGAAAGAGGTGCCGGTTGCGGCGCGGCCGATGGCGAGGGTGCGGCCGATGGCGGCGCGGGCTGCGTTGCCGTCTGAGACGTGCCGGCCGGAGGCGTGCTCGGCGATGCGCTGCCTTGCGGTGCGCTGCTTTGCGGCGGCGTTCCAGCGCGTGGCGGCTCCGGCTGTGGAGGGCCTTGCTGTGGCTTGCCGTGCTGGGGCGTGCCCGGCTCCGGCCCCGGCGGCTGGGGATTGGGCTGCGGCGCGGGCTTGGCCAGAGGTGGGGGCGGCGCATCAGGCGGCGTGTCCGGCGCGCCGTTCGGTTGCGGCGAGACGGCGCCCCGGTGTGCGGCGTCGCCACCCAGTTGCACCGGCGCCTCGCCCGGCGGACCGGACGGCAATGGTGCCGCGCTCGGCCGGGGCGACGGCGAGGCTGTCGGGGCTGGCGGGGCGCCGCCGGCGGGGGAGGGCGTCGGCAGGGCGTTCTCAGGGGAGGGCGGCGGCGCGGCCGGCGTGCCCGGCGGCGTCGGAGGAACTCCCGCAGAGGGCGCGGCCGGCTTGGCCGCGGCGAGCACCAGCGCCGGCAGCAGCACGCCGGGCAGCAGCGGCACCGCCGCGCCGGGCAGGGGCGCCGCCGGGGTGGGAACCGAGACCAGCACGGCCGGCTGCGGGGCGGCGGGCGCCGATGGCTGCGGAGCTGCCGGCGCTGCGGCGTTCGGCGCGGCGCCGGTGGGTCCGTTGGTGAAGACCTGGACCCGGCCGGGTGGCTGGCCGGCGGGCACCTGGAGGGTGACCGCCCTGTCGGACGACAGCTGCGCGGCGAGGTCGATCATCACGTCGCCGAGCGACGTGCGGATGCGCGTCAGCCCTTCGGGCGTGGTGCCGGCGACGGTGCCGGGCAGGGCGACCGGACGAGCGAGGTCCTGGAGCTTTTCCGGCAGCGCTACCGCCGCCCCCTCACCGACCAGTACCGGTGCGGCGCTCCCCGCCGGCGCGGCGGCCGCCGGGGTTGCGGTCACCGGCGGCGGGATGGAGCCGGCGCTGCCCATCGGGGTCCCTTACGCCTTCTCCACGCTTTCCTTGCTCTTCACCAGACGTTGCGCCAGTTGGAGCACGTCGTTGGCGGCGTCGCTGCCGGGCGAGCGGGTGAGGATCGGGATCTGGTTGCGGATGGCGTCGCGCACCTTGAGGTCGCGGCGGATGATGCCGGCCAGCGGCGGCTTGAACTTCAGGAAGTTCTGGCAGGCCTTGAGGATGGTGCCGTAGGTGCGGTCGCCCTCCTTCAGCGTCTGCGCCAGGTTCACCACCACGCGCAGGTCGGCGTTGCGGTTGGTGACGTGTGTCAGCTTGATGAAGGCATAGGCGTCGGTGATCGAGGTCGGCTCGTCGTTGGTGACCACCAGCGTGGTGCCGGCCGGGCCGCACAGCGTGCGCACCGTGCGGTCCACGCCCGCGCCCATGTCCATGATGACGTAGTCGTAGTCGCGCGCCAGATCGAACAGGTCATTGCGCAGGGACGACAGCGCCTGACTGGGCAGCGTCGCCAGCGTGCCGGAGCCGGAGCGGCCGGCGATGATGTCGAAGCCGCCGTCGGGGAAGCGCTCGGCCGCGCGCTGCAGCGTCACCGTGCCCTCGATCACCTGACCGAGGTCGCGCTTCGGCTGGAAGCCCAGCTGGATGTCGACGTTGGCGAGGCCCAGGTCGCCGTCGAACAGCAGCGCGTTCTTCCCCATGCGCGCCAGCGCGTGCGCCAGCGTGATGGAGAACCACGTCTTGCCGACGCCGCCCTTGCCGGAGGCCACGGCGATGACGTTCCTGCCGCGCAGGGGCCGCACGTTGGAGGCAGGGGCCGTGGGCGCGGACGCCGGGAATACCTTTTCGGTCATGGTGCGGTCCTCGACGAGCTCACGGCGTGAGCAGCTTTGGTTTCTCTCGTTTTTGCCCGGGCCTTGGCCGGCACGGGCTTGGCGGCCGGCTTTTCCGGCTGCGGCATCATCAGGCGGGCGAGCGCCACCGGGTTCAATGGCGTCAGCCCCTCGGCGACCTTGGGCGCGACGGTGCCGTCGCAGAAGACGAGGCGGGCGCGGTGCGCGGCGGTCAGCGTGCTGCCGAAGCGCCGCGCCACGTCCAGGCGCGTCACCAGCAGGCGCTTGACGCCCAGCGCCTTGAAGGCCAGCCCGGTCTCGGCCGCTTCCACCGTGTCCATGCCGGCGGGCAGCACAAGCACCGGTTCCACGTCGCCGGCGGCCAGCAGGGCGCGCAGGTCGCCCATCTCCTCCGCGTCGAACGGGTTGCGCCCCGCGGTGTCGATCACCGTCAGGTCGTTGCCCCGGCTGAAGTCAAGGGCGCCGCCCAGCGCCTCCGGGTCCTCGACGCGGTGCAGCTTGACCTTGAGCAGGCGGGTGAAGGCGGCCAGCTGGTCGACGCCGCCGGCGCGCACGGTGTCGGTGGTGATGACGCCGACCGAGCGGTTCTTCAGCACGGCGCGCGCCGCCAGCTTGGCGACGGTCAGCGTCTTGCCGGAGCCCGGCGGCCCGACCAGCGCCAGCGGCCGCATCGCCGTGCGGCTGGTGCCGCCGTTGGCCAGCGGGTGGAAGGTGAAGACGGCGTCCAGCGCGGCGCCCAGCGCCAGCGTCGGGTCCTCGGTGTCCAGTCCGGCGGCGGCGTCGATCAGCTGTTCGGCCAGCGAGGCCGGAACGCCGTGGCGGTGCAGCGCGTCGGCCACCGCCTCGCCGACGTCGATCTCCGGTTCCATGACCGGGCGGTGGGCGACCGCGGCGTTGACGCGCGCCGGTTCGGAAGGATGGGCGTCCTCCTCCACCGCGGCGGTGACGCGCACGCCGCCGCCTTCCTCCTCGCGGGTCGCCACGATGATGGCGTCGTCGCCGAGCTGCTGGCGGACCTGCCGCATCGCCTCGGCCATCGTCTTGGCGTGGAAGGATTTCAGCCTCATGGCCGAACCTCCTTCCAGCTAGGGGCAAACACGCGTGTCATCAGATCTGCCCCAGCGTCTTGATCTTGGCCTTCGGGTGGATCTCGTTCTGCGACATGACCACCGTCGACGGCCGGAAGCGCTCGACGATCGAGCGCACGTACGGCCGGATCAGGGGGCTGGTCAGCAGCACAGGCGTCTCACCCATCATCGCTTGTCGTTCGAACGTCTGGCGCACCGCGGTGATGAACTGCTGCAACCGGCTGGGCGCCATCGTCAACTGCCGGTCGTCGCCGTCGCCCATCAGGGCCTCGGCGAACGCCTGCTCCCATTCGGGCGACATGGTGATGAGGGGTATGAAGCCCATCTCGTTGGTGCAGGCGTCGCAGATCTGCCGCGCCAGACGCGAGCGGACGTGCTCGGTGATCTGGGTGATGCTGCGCGTCTGCCCCGCCGCCTCGGAGATGCCTTCGAGGACCGCCGCAAGATCCCGGATCGAGATGCGTTCTGCAAGAAGGTTTTGCAGCACGCGCTGCAACCCGCCGACGGTGATCTGCGCCGGGATGACGTCCGCGACGAGCTTCTGGTGTGCCTTGTCCAGTTCGTCGAGCAGCTTCTGCGTCTCGGAGAAGGACAGCAGCTCCGGCATGTTGTCCTTCAGCACCTCGGTCAGGTGCGTGGTCACCACGGTGGACGGGTCCACCACGGTGTAGCCCTTGAACAGCGCCTCCTCGCGGTAGCCGGTCTCGACCCAGATCGCCGGCAGGCCGAAGGTCGGCTCGGTGGTCTGCTCGCCGGGCAGGCTCATCGCCTCGCCGCGCGGGTCCATGACCAGCAGCATGTTCGGGCGGACGTCGCCGCGGCCCGCCTCGATCTCCTTGATGCGGATCACGTAGGTGTTGGGCGGAAGCTGCAGGTTGTCCTGGATGCGCACCGCCGGCATGACGAATCCGGCCTCCGACGCGACCTGCCGGCGCAGGCCCTTGATCTGGTCGGTCAGGCGGTGGCTGCCCGCCTGGGGCGCGTTGATCAGCGACAGCAGGCCGTAGCCCAGCTCCAGCCGGATCAGGTCGATGGCGAGCGCCGTGGAGATCGGCTCCTCCGCCGCCGGGGCGGCCTCGCCGGCGGCCTGGATCTCGGCCTGCTCCTGCTCCTGCTCCTGGCGGGCGCGGAAGCGCGGCAGGAACCACGCGGCGGAGCCGGTGGCGATCGCCATGGGCAGGAAGACGTAGGACGGCATGCCCGGCAGCGCCGCCATGATCAGCAGCAGGCCGGCCGAGATGCCGAGCGCCATCGGGTAGCCGGTCAGCTGGCCGATCACCGCCTTGTCGGTGGAACCGCCGGTGCCGGCCTTCGACACCAGGAAGCCGGCGGAGATCGAGATCACCAGCGCCGGGATCTGCGACACCAGGCCGTCGCCGATGGTCAGCTTGGTAAAGGTGTCGAGCGCTTCCAGCACCGGCATGTTGTGGCGCATCACCGCGATCGACACGCCGCCGACGATGTTGATGAACATGATCAGCAGGCCGGCGACCGCGTCGCCCTTCACGAACTTCGACGCACCGTCCATGGAGCCGAAGAAGGCGCTTTCGTCCTCCAGCTCCTTGCGGCGCTTGCGGGCGGTCTGCTCGTCGATCATGCCGGCGCCGAGGTCGGCGTCGATGGCCATCTGCTTGCCGGGCATGGCGTCGAGGGTGAAGCGCGCCGCCACCTCGGCGATGCGGCCCGAACCGGCGACGATGACCTTGAAGTTCACGATGGTCAGGATCGCGTAGACGATCACGCCGATGATGAAGTCGCCGCCCATCACGAAGCTGGCGAACGCCTCGATGACGTGCCCCGCCGCCGAGGTGCCCTCGTGGCCGTGGCTGAGGATCAGGCGCGTCGACGCCATGTTCAGCGACAGGCGCAGCAGCGTGGTGATCAGCAGGATGGTCGGGTAGGACGACAGCTCCAGCGGCTTCTGGATGAACAGCACCACCATCAGGATCAGCACCGACACCGTCACCGACAGCGCCAGCATGAAGTCCAGCAGCAGCGTCGGCATCGGCATGATGAGCGCGACGACGATCATCATGATGCCGACCGCCATGGCGACGTCGCCACGCTTCAGCGACGCCTTGATCACCCCGATCATCTCGCCGAGCGCGGCCAGGTTGCCGCCGCCGGCCATGCCGCCGGCCGAAGCCCGTTCGGGAGTGTGTTCGGTGAGCGCCATGGCGGTGCCGTTACCCTTGGGTTAGGTCAGTGAGGTCCTTTACGCCTTAGCCCCTCCCCCGCAAGGGGGGAGGGGCTTCACTCATCCAAAAGCCGCGCCGCGATCCTCGGCGCCCGGCGGCGGCACGGGGACGCCCTCCTCGTTGTACTGCTTCAGCTTGTTGCGCAGCGTGCGGATCGAGATGCCCAGGATGTTCGCCGCGTGCGTCCGGTTGCCCAGGCAGTGCGACAGCGTCTCGATGATCAGGTCGCGCTCCACGTCGGCCACCGTGCGCCCGACCAGCCCGGCGAGGCCCGCCGTCGCCGGAGGCTGCGGCACCGTGCCCGGCGGCGGGGCGTAGGAGGCGGTCGGCAGGCCGTTCGGCAGGCGAGGCCGCGGCGGCTCCACGGGTTGCGCCGCCGGCACCGTGCCGGCCGGGCCGGCGAACGGGTTGGCGACCGGGGAGTCGGCGGGGATCGACGCCTGCGCCGTGCCGTCCGGCGCCAGCGCCGCGCCGGTCAGCATGATGGCGTCGGTGCCGATGGTGTCGCCGCGCGACAGCAGCACCGCGCGGTGCATGGTGTTCTCCAGCTCGCGCACGTTGCCGCGCCAGTGGTGCGCCATCAGCATCCGCAGCGCGTCGGGCGACAGCGGCTTCTCCGGTAGGCCGTTGGCCTCCGAGTACTTCCGGATGAAGTGCACGGCGACCAGCGGGATGTCCTGCGGCCGCTCGCGCAGGGAGGGCAGGCGGACGTTGAAGACGTTCAGGCGGAAGAACAGGTCCTCGCGGAAGTTGCCGGCCCTGACCTCGGCCTCCAGGTTGCGGTTCGACGTGGCGATCAGGCGCACGTTGATCTTCACCGGCTGCGAGGAGCCGACGCGGTCGATCTCCTTCTCCTGTATGGCGCGCAGCAGCTTGGCCTGCAGGCGCGGGTGCATCTCCGACAGCTCGTCCAGCAGCAGGGTGCCGCCGTTGGCCTCCTCGAACTTGCCGATGCGGCGCGCCACGGCGCCGGTGAAGGCGCCCTTCTCGTGGCCGAACAGCTCGGATTCCAGCAGGTTCTCGGGAATGGCGGCGCAGTTGACGGCGACGAAGTTCTCCTTCGAGCGCCGGCTCTTGCGGTGGATGTAGCGCGCCATCAGCTCCTTGCCGGTGCCGCTCTCGCCGGTGATCATCACCGAGGCGTCGGACGGCGCGATCTGGTCGGCCAGCCGCAGCGTCGCCTGCATCACCGGGTCCTGGCAGACGATGGAATGGCTCTCCTCCGCCACCGCCTCCAGCACCGCGCCGATCAGCTCGGCGTTGGGCGGCAGCGGGATGTACTCCTTGGCGCCGGCGCGGATGGCGCGCACGGCGGCGGCCGCGTCGGTGCCGATTCCGCAGGCGACGACGGGGATGTTGATCCGCTCCGCCTTCAGGCTGTCGATGAAGGTGGCGACGTCCAGCTTCACGTCGATCATCGCGATGTCGGCGCCGCAGGCGGCCCGCAAGGCGTTGAGCGCGCCCTCGATGCTGTCGGTGTGGGACACCTTGGCGCCGCGCTGCATGGCGATCTTGCCGGCGGCGGTGATGTACCCTTCCAGGGTTCCAACGATCAGAAGACGCATCTTACGCTCCCCTCGGGGATTCTTTGTCGAAGTACTGCAGGCGCCGCCCGGGGGGCAGCAGGGTGTTCAGCAGCATTTCCAGCCGGCGGGGGTTTTCCTGCCGGGCGATGGAGACGGCGCCGATGGTGTAGAGGGTCTTGACCAGGGCTTCGTCCTCGGCGTTGCGCTCGAGCTTGGCGGCCAGCGGCGCCAGCACCACGTTGCCGAGCACCGCGCCGTAGAAGGTGGTGAGCAGCGCCAGCGCCATCGCCGGGCCGATGGTGGACGGGTCGCTGAGGCCCCCCAGCATCTGCACCAGCCCGACCAGCGTGCCGATCAGCCCCATGGCCGGCGCCACTTCGGACGCGCGGCGCAGCACCGCGGCGCTCTTGGCGCGGGCGGCGGTCACCGCCTCGACCTCGGCGGTCAGCATGCGCTCGACGTCGTCGGCCGGCGGCCCCTCGGTGATCAGGGAGACGCAGCGGTGCAGGAACGGCTCGCCCTTCAGCTCCGGCAGCATGCTCTTCAGCATTTCCGGCCCGGCGCGGCGCGCGGCTTCGGCCAGCAGCATGACCTGCCGCGCCACGGCCCGCGGGTCGTAGCTGGTCTGCACCAGGATGCGCCCGGCGTTGCCCCAGGCCGACGCCACGTCGCCCAGCGAGAAGGACGCGGTGGTCACCGCCAGCGTGCCGCCCAGCACGATCAGCAGCGACGGCGGGTCGAGGAAGGCATGCAGGCTGCCGCCCGACGCCATCGCCACCAGGATTACGCCGGCGGCGGCACCCAGGCCGACCAGGGTGGCGGCGTCCAGGCGACCGCGCGGCCGGGCGCGCGTCGGCGAGGCGGCGGCCCGTTCGACCGTCGCCGCGGTCCGCTGGGCGCGCAGCTCCGAGGTGGTGTCGCGGGTGGCGGTCATCCGCGGTCCGATTTGATGATTTCGGTCATGGTGATGCCCAGCCGGTCCTCGACGACGACGACTTCGCCGCGGGCCACCAGCCGGTTGTTGACGTAGATGTCGATGGCCTCGCCGACCTTGCGGTCCAGCTCAACCACCGCGCCTCGGCCGAGCTTGAGCAGCTGGCTCACCTGCATGGTCGATTTGCCGAGCACCGCCGAGATCTGCACGGGGATGTCGTACACCGCCTCGAGGTCCTTCGCCGGTCCCAGCCCGCCGTCGTACTCCGACATGTCGGAGCGGCCGGATTGGTCCAGCTCGTCGAGGGAGAAGGTGTCCTTGGCCATCAAGACTCTCCGGTACTCAACTCAATCAAGGAGCGCGCCGGCGTCGAGCAGACGCTGCGCGGACTGTTCGATCTCGGCCAGCAGGGCGGCGGTGTCGCGCTCGGCGCCGCCCTCCGCCCATTCGATCCGGCAGTCGCCGGGGCCGAGCTTGGCGTCGCCGACCACCATCAGCTTGGTGTCGAAGCCGCTGCGGGTGATCGTCTCCTCCAGGTGCGGGCGCACCAGCTCGATGGTGTCGGGGGCGACGCGGACGACCAGGCGCGGCTCGTCCAGCAGGTCGGTCAGGCAGGCGCGCACCAGCCCCTCGATCTCCGCCAGCCCGTGCCGGCTCGCCAGCTCGGGCATCATCTTGCGGACGATGGCCAGCGCGATGTGCACCGGCTGGTCGCTGCGCGCCTTCTTCTCCGCCTCGAACCGGGTGAGCAGCGCCTCGACGCCCTGCGCGATGCGGTCGAGCGCGTGGGCGGCGAGCGCCGCGTCGCTGCCCTCGACCTCGGCGCGCGCGGCGGCGGCACCTTCCTCCAGGCCGGCGGCGTGCCCGTCGGTGAAGCCCTTCTGCTCACCGGCCTTGTGCCCGGCGACCATGCCGTCGCGGAAGCCGGCCTCGCGGGCGGCGTTCAGCTCCTCCTCGCCGTACACGGCCGGTGGCGGCTCGGGCGCCATCACCTCCTCGACGTGGGCGTAGCCCTGGCCGTGACCATGGCCATGGCCGTGGTGGGTATCGACGTCGAAGGATTCGTCGAACTGGAACTTGCGGACGGAGGTCATCGGGCGGCTCCCGTCGGCTTGGTTTTCACGTCAACCGTCATCCCCGCGAAGGCGGGGATCCAGCGTGAGCCGCGGCAGCGGCGACATGAGTCATGAGGCTCGCGGACGCGAGCACTGGATCCCCGCTTTCGCGGGGATGACGGAAGGGGGAGGGGAAATGGAAAGGCGTTCAACTCAGCTCTCCTGGTAGAGCCAGTTGCGCAGGATCGACACCGCCTCTTCCGGGTGCTTCTCGACGATCTCGCCGACCTTGCGCAGCGAGGACGCGCGGACGCGGCCCTCGACCCGGTTGATGTCGATCATCTGCTCCAGCTCCTCGTCGGCCTGCGCGGCTTCCAGCGCCAGGTCCTGCGCCAGGGCGCCGGTCGGGCCGGCCAGCGCCGCCGGCATGCCGCTCTGGTCGGTGAGCAGCTTGTCCATCTCGTCGTCCTCCTGCGCGTCGGCCTTCTCGAAGGCGCGCGTGATGAGGGGGCGGATGACCAGCAGGATGATGAGGACGGCGACGATGCCCAGCACCACCATCTCGGCGATGCGGAAGATGTCGTCCTTCGTCATCCCCAGGAACAGCGCGTCCGGCTTGGCGAACTCGTCCTCGGGCGTGGTGAAGCGCATGTTGACCAGCTCGACCGTGTCGCCGCGCACCGGGTCGAGGCCGACGGCGCTGCGCACCAGAGCCTTCAGGCTCTCCATCTCCTGTTCGGGGCGAGGCTGGTAGGTCGGCCGGCCGCCGTCCGCGGCCGGGGTGTAGAGGCCGTCCACCAGCACCGCCACCGACAGGCGGCGGACTTGCCCGCTCTCGCGGACGTGGTTCTTGGTGGTGCGGCTGATCTCGTAGTTGACCGTCTCCTCGTTGCGGCTCGACTTGTTCGAGGAGATGGAGCTGTTGTCCTTGCTGCCGGTCTGCGCGGTCGGCAGGTTCTGGTCGACGGTGACGGGCTGGAGGGGGTCGCGGTCCTGGCTCTGGCTGGTCTCGCCCACCGTCTGGGTGGAGCGCACCACCTGGCTCTCGGGATCGAAGATCTCCGACTGCGTGGTGATGCGGTCGAAGTCGAGGTCGGCCGACACCTCGGCGCGCACCTTGCCGTAGCCGACGGTGCGGCCCAGCAGGTCCTCGATGGTCGCGGCGAGGCGGCGCTCGTAGGCGAGCTTCTTCTCCTCGGCGTTGGCCATCATCACGTCTTCGCTGTTCGCCCCGCCGCCGCGGGCGAGCAGCTTGCCCTTGTCGTCGATGATCGAGACCTGGGTGGGCTCCAGGTTCGGCACCGACGCGGCGATCAGGTGCTGGATCGCCGAGATGTTCTCGCGCGACAGCTGGGCGCCCGGCCGCAGCTTGAGGAAGACGCTGGCGGTCGCCGGGTTCTGGCTGCGGGCGAACAGCTCGCGCTTGGGCAGCACGAGGTGCACGCGCGCCTGCTGCACGCCGGCCAGCGTGCCCACCGTGCGCGCCATCTCGCCCTCCAGCGCGCGCAGATGGTTGATGTTCTGGATGAAGCTGGTGGCGCCGAAGCCCTCGCCCTTGTCGAACAGTTCGTAGCCGACCGAGCCGCCGGACGGCAGCCCGGCCTGCGCCATCTTCATGCGCACCACGCCGACCTGGTCGGCCGGCACGCGGATCTTGGTGCCGGTCTTATCGACCGCGTAGGGGATCTTGCTCTCGTCCAGCTTCTTGGCGATGGCGGCGGCGTCGGTGGCCGGCAGCTCGGAGTACAGCAGTTCCATGTCCGGGGTGGACAGGCGCGTGGTCAGGTAGATGAAGAACCCGATCAGCAGCAGACCCACGGCGCCGATCGCCGCAAGGCGGGTGGGCCCGAGGTTGCGCAAGGTCTGCAGCAGGTTGTTCACGCGGTTGTCCCCGAGCAGCGGCCGGCGTCCGCACCGGCGGGACTTTGCGGCCGCCGGACCAGGACTGGCCGGAACTGCAAAAACCACGCCGATGGATTTTCACGGTGGGCAGTGTGCGAAGGTTTTGATGAATTAAGGGTTAATTCGTCGGCAGAATTTGCCGGGCGCTGGGCAAAATATGCCTACCTCGTCTTGGAGAAACACGAGGAAGCGCGCCGTTCGCGCCCCTTCTTCGCGCTTGGCGTACGCGCATCGGAACGCCATGTATCATTGGGCGAGTTCGCCGGTGCGTGCGTTGACGGGCCCGGAAGACGGGCATAGCTAAGAAATCGCCGCCGCACGCGCAACCCGTACGGGTTGCCCGGTGTTGAAGCCTCAAGAGTTTGTACGATGCACACGGGGGACAGCTGTGAAAAAGCGCGGCCGTGAGAAGAAGGAAGGCCTCAACGAGGTCGACGTGTTCGTCGGCCAGCGCCTGCGCGAGCTGCGCATGCTGGCCGGGCTGTCGCAGAGCGACGTGGCTTCGGCGCTGGGGCTGACCTTCCAGCAGCTGCAGAAGTACGAGCGCGGCTTCAACCGCGTCTCGGCGAGCCGGCTGTTCAAGCTGGCGCACTACTTCCGGGTGCCCGTCTCGGTGTTCTTCGAAGGGCTGGAGGAGCAGCGTTCGCACGCCGAGGCGGCGGGCGGCGGCGAGGCGGAGTCCGAGGGCACGCTGCGCTCGCGCGAGGCGCTGATGCTGGCGCGCTACTTCCAGAACATCCGTGACCCGCAGGTGCGCGCCGCCATCCGCGAGCTGGCCGAGCGCTGCGCCACCGCCAGCGAGAACGAAGCCCACGCCGACGAGATGCCCGCCGCCACCGCCCGCCCGGCCCGCCGCGGGCGCGGCGAGCACGCAGCGGGGCGGGCTTAAGGAACCACAGCCCCCTCCCTAACCCTCCCCCGCTACGCGGTGGAGGGGATGGCGGCAGCGCCCCCTCCACCGCCAAAGGCGGGGGAGGGATGGGGAGGGGGCGAAGTCATCCCCGCAGCTCCCGGTATCGCGCCAGGAACGCCGCCATCGCCTCCTCCGGCCCCAGCGGCACGATGGGATCGGGGGCCGGCGGCGGCAGGTCCTTCCAGTTGACCCGGTGCGGCGCGCAGAGGTCGCGCAGCTCGGTCGCCAGCGCGCGCTGGTCGGCCACCTTGACCGGCTTCGGCTCCGGGTAGCGGAAGCCGAAGCGCAGTGCCAATCCCACCTTGATCGGCGCGATGGCCTGCCGGATCGCCTCGCGGCCGATGCGCGCCTTCCACGGCGTCGGCCAGTCGCCGGTGAACGCCTCCTCGCTGTCGTGCATCAGCGCGTCGTAGGCGTATTCCGGCGGGCAGAGATAGCTCGCCAGCAGGCAATGCTGGGCGACGCTGAAGAAGCGGATCGTGTTGCCGACGAATCGGCACTGGAAGGCCAGCGGGCGCGCCACGTCCTCGATCTCGAAGCGGCTGAAGTCCGGCTTCTCCAGGTCGACGACCCGGCCGGAATAGGTGATAAGCACGGCCGTCGGCTCGGGCACGTCGAGCAGGTCGTACTGGTCGGGATCGGAAACGGTGGGCGAGGCGGAACGGCGTCGTGTCATCGCCCATGATTATCAGAGCAGGGCGCCCGGGCACAACCGGCGCTCCATCGGGCGGCGCCCGGTCAGGCTGCCCCCCGCACGGCGTCGGGATCCTCGATCAGCCGGTTGGTGTCGGCGACCGCCTGCTCCAGCAGCGGCAGCAGCGCGGCGACGGTCTCGGCGTCGGCGTGCCGCTCGTTGACGGCGCGGGCGACGGCGGCCAGCCGCGGCGCGCCGAAGTTGGCGGCCAGCCCGGCCAGCGTGTGCGCCGCCTGTCGCAGGTCGCGCGGGCGGTCGCCCTGGAAGGCGGCGTGGATCGCCGACAGCTCGCGCAGCGCGGCCTCCGGCATCAGGCGCAGCATGCCTTCCAGGCTCTCGGCGCCGAGCGCCAGGCGCAGTTCCGACAGCTTGACCCGATCGACCAGCGGGATGCCGAGGAAGCCCTCGGCCGCGGCCGGGGGCGCGGCGGCCGGGACCGGGCGCGGGGTGCGCGGCCGGCCGGCGGCCTCAAGCATCAGCGCGCCGAGCGCCTCCCAGTCGACCGGCTTGGTCATGTAGGCGTCGAGGCCGCAGGCCATGTGGCGGTCGCGGTGTTCGGGCAGGGCGTCGGCGGAGATGCCGATGATCGGCATCTGCGCCACCGGCCCGGCGCTGCGCCGGATCGCCCGCGCGGTGGAGCCGCCGTCCAGCACCGGCATCTCCATGTCGAGAAGCAGCAGGTCGTAGCTCCGCCCCTGCAGCGCCGCCAGCACCGCGCGCCCGTCGCCCACCGCGTCCACCCGGTGCCCCATGCGGGTCAGCATGGTGGAGATCAGCATGCGGTTGATGTCGTTGTCCTCGGCCAGCAGGATCTGCAGCGACACCGTGGGCTGCGGCGCCGGGGCCTTCGGCTCGGGCGCCGGCTGCGGGATGGACTGCGCCGGGCGCACGCGGATCGAGAAGCCGAAGGTCGAGCCGACGCCCGGCTCCGACACCACCGTGACCTCGCCGCCCATCGCCTGCACGAGGTGCCGGCAGATCGCCAGCCCCAGCCCGGTGCCGCCGTACTTGCGGGTGGTCGAAGCGTCGGCCTGCACGAACGCGTCGAACAGGCGGCCCTGCTGCTCCGGCGTCATGCCGATGCCGGTGTCCGTCACCTCGAAGCGCAGCAGGATATCCTCGCCGTCCGCGGTGTGCGGCGCCCACAGGCAGATCTCGACGCCGCCGCGTTCGGTGAACTTGATGGCGTTGGACACGAGGTTGAACAGCACCTGGCGCAGCCGCGTCGGGTCGCCGCGCACGCTGGCCGGCGTCTCGTCGGCGACGGAGGCCGTCAGGTTCAGTCCCTTCGCGGCGGCGCGCACCTGGAACAGCTGCACCACGTCCTCGACCAGCCGGCCGAGCGCGAAGTCGATCTCCTCCAGCTCCAGCTGCCCGGCCTCGATCTTCGAGAAGTCGAGGATGTCGTTGAGCAGATCCAGCAGCGTGTCGGCCGAGGAGCGCAGCGTGGTGACGAATCCCTTCTGCTGCTCGTTGAGATCCGTGCCCAGCAGCAGGTCGCCCATGCCCAGCACCGCCGTCATCGGCGTGCGCAGCTCATGGCTCATCATGGCCAGGAAGCGCGATTTGGCCCGGCTGGCGTTCTCGGCGGCGATGCGGGCGGCGTCCGCCTCCTCGCGGGCGCGGTCGAGGTCCTCGGCCAGCGCGAAGGTCTCGGCGGCGAGGCGGGTGAGCTGATCCTGGGCGTCGCGCAGGTCCTGCTCGGAGCGGCGCTGGCGCGTGATGTCGATCGACGAGCCGACCAGCCAGCGCACCGCGCCCGCGGCGTCGCGCACCGGGCGGACCGACACCGCGTTCCAGAACGGCGTGCCGTCCTTGCGGTGGTTCTGAATCTCCAGCGCCGCCGGCGCCCCTTCGTCCAGGGCGCGGCGCAGCGTGTCGGCCGTGTGCGGGTCGGTGTCCGGCCCGCACAGCAGGTCGAGGCTGCGGCCCGCCAGCTCCGCCGCGGCGTAGCCGGTCATCTCCTCGAACGCCGGGTTGCAGTAGACCAACGGCGTCCCGGCCCGGCGCGCGTCGAGCACGGCGATGCCGGCGCCGGTGGCTTCCAGCACCTCGGCAAGCATCGTCGGCGTCAGCACGTCATCCTGCGGCCGCGCGGTGTGCTGCGGGGAGAGGGAAGGGGTGTGGTCCACGCGTGGCACGTCGTTCGTCAATGGACACGACCATAAGCGTTCGCGCCCGTGATTGCCACGGGGTTCCGCAGGCCGTACCATGCACGCGCAGAACGGGAGAGAGCCGGGTACGACACGCCATGATGGCCGATCCGCAGAGCGCCGCGCCGCAGTCCGTCCACGACCTCGGCATCCTTCTGGTCGAGGACGATTCCACGACCCGCACCGCGGTGTCCCGGATGCTGTACGATCTCGCCGTGCGCGGGGTGTGGGAGGCGCGCGACGGCGTCCACGCGCTGGAGTTGCTGAGGCAGCACGGCGAGCGGATCAACCTGGTGATCTGCGACCTGGAGATGCCGCGCATGGGCGGGCTGGACCTGCTGCACGCGCTGCGCACCTCCGGCGGCTCGCCGTTGACCGACCTGCCGGTGATCGTGCTGACCGCCCACCGTGAGGCGGAGACGGTGAAGCGCGCCATCGCCTACGGCATCTCCGGCTACCTCGTGAAGCCGGTCAACAAGGCGGACCTGACCAAGCGGCTGGGCTTTGCGGTGCAGAAAGGACGGTAAACGCTGTATTTGTAGAGCCGCGAAGCCTATCCTTTATCCAGGAGGGTCTCATGGGCATTGCGATTCGCAAGACGATCATTACCGATCCGGCGTCAGGAAAGCCGGTGGCGGTCCAGATCTCCTACGAGGATTGGACGGACCTGGAAAGTCGGCTCGGCGGTGTGGATGAGGGGAAGCAGCCGACCGACCTGTCGCGCCACTATGGAACCCTGCATTTGTCGGAAGATCCGATGGCGTTCCAAACGCGAATCCGCGACGAATGGCCGTAACGCGCGTGCTCGACACCAATGCGGTCCTGTACGCATTGGGCGGACGGCTTGGAGAGCCGTTGCCAGCGGGGAATTACGCTGTGTCCGTAATCACGGCGCTTGAACTTCTGTCCTTCCCGGCGCTTGGCCCCAGCGACGAATCTGCGATCAAGGAATTCTTGTCGGATGTGGAGAACATCGACCTGACGCTTCCGGTGAAGGAGGTCGCTGTTGCATTACGGCGGCAGCATCGTCTGAAGCTGCCGGACGCGATCATTGTGGGAACCGCGCTCGCGCTCGGCGCGGAACTGATCACCAACGATGCGCGGTTGCATCAAATTCCTGATCTGATGACGCGCTTCCCGGTCCTGAAAGGGGCGTAAGCGCCAGTCCGCCCCACGGCAACGGTTGGCGCCGCCCCCGCGGCTGCGCATATTGATGACTCCCGCCCGTTCCACGGAGCCTTCTGGTGCGCGACCCAGCCTCCCTTGCCATCGTCGAGCGGCGCGACGCCATCGCGCGCGCCGTCGTCGAGGCGCAGTTCCGGCGCTGGCCGGACCTCTACGCCCGCTACGGCGAGGCGGGACGGGAGAAGTGCGTCGAGGACCTGCGCTACCACGTGCTCTACCTGGCCGAGGCGGTGGGCGCCGACAGCCCGGCGCTGTTCCGCTCCTACGCCGGCTGGGTGAAGGTGCTGTTCGCCGGGCTGCGCATCCCGGTGGAGGAACTGGGCGACAGCCTCGCCATCCTGCGCGACGTGGTCGCGGAGCAGGTCGGCGGCGTGGCGGCGGTGCGCGCGGCGCGCTGCGTGGCGGCGGCGCTGGAGGCGCTGCCCGACGTCTCCACCGACCTGCCGAGCTTCATCGCCGCCGACGCGCCGCACGCCGGTCTGGCGCGCGCCTACCTCGACGCGCTGACCGCCGGCGACCGCCGCGCCGCCACCGAGATGGTCCTGCGGCGGGTCGAGGACGGGCTGAGCGTGCGCGACGCCTACCTGCACGTCTTCCAGCCGGTGCTGCGCGAGGTCGGGCGGCTGTGGCAGACCGGGCGGATCAGCGTGGCGCACGAGCACTTCGCCACCGCCGCCACGCAGGGCGTCATGTCCATGCTCTACCCGCGCATTTTCGCCGGGCAGCGCGCCGGCCGCTCGCTGGTGGCGACCTGTGTCAGCGGCGAGCTGCACGAGATCGGCGTGCGCATGGTGGCGGACTTCTTCGAGATGGCGGGGTGGGACACCTACTACCTCGGCGCCAACGCCCCGGCGCGTAGCGTCGTCAGGGCGGTGGAGGAGCGCGGCGCGCAGGTGCTGGCGGTGTCGGCCACCATCACCGCGCACGTCGGCGCCGTCGCCGAGCTGATCGGCGCGGTCCGCCGCGACCTGGGCGGCCGGCCGCTGCGCGTCATCGTCGGCGGCTATCCCTTCAACATCGAGCCCGCGCTGTGGAAGGCGGTGGGCGCCGACGCCTCGGCCTCCGACGCCGGGCAGGCGGTGGAGATCGCAAACCACCTTTTCGGGGAGGCGGTATGAGCACCCGCGGCGTCGATGGCGCGGTGCTGGTCTGCGACCGCGATGGCCGCGCCGAGGCGGTGCACCCGGTGGGCGCCGGCGTTCCGGGGCTGCGGCCCGAGGCCGGGGCGCCGTTCCCGCTGCTGTTCGGGCTGGCGCCGGTCGGTCGCGCGCTCGACCTGTTCACCGCCCTGCGCCGCGACGGGACGGTGCACGACTGGCCGCTGCACGCGGCGCTGCCGGACGGCGCCACGCGCGTCGTCTTCCTGACCGGTCGCGCCGCCGACGGCACCCTGCTGCTGGCCGCCGCGGCGAAGCCGGGCGCCGCCGGGGCGGTGTGCGCGGCGGTGTCGCGGGACCGGCCCGAACTGGCCTCGCTGCTGCGCCCGCTGTGCGGTTCGCCGAGCCTGCCCGGCAGCGACGCGCTGTTCGACGAGATGAGCATCCTCAACAGCCAGCTCGCCAACGCCCAGCGCGCGCTGGCCAAGGCCAACGCCGAGCTGGAGGCCAGCAACGCCCAGAAGGGCCGGCTGCTCGGCATGCTGGCGCACGACCTGCGCACGCCGCTGCAGGTGATCGGCGGCTTCGCCCAGCTGCTGAAGAACCACTTGGCCGCCAGCGCCGAGCCGCGCGACCTGGAGGCGCTGGAGCGCATCCGCGAATCCAGCCTGTTCATGCGCCACCTGATCGAGGACGTGCTGTCGATGTCGGCGCTGCAGGCCGGGCGGCTGGTGCTGAACCCGCGGCCGACCGACGTGGCGGAACTGGTCCGCCGCACCGTGGCGATGAACCTCATCCTGGCGCAGGGCAAGGGCCTGACCATCGACTGCGACGCCGCCGACGGCCTGCCGCCGCTCTCCCTCGACCCGCCGCGCATCGAGCAGGTGATGAACAACCTGCTGTCCAACGCGGTGAAGTACTCCGATGCCGGCATGCGCATCCGGGTGAGCGTAGAGCGGCTGGGCGGGCGCGTGCGCGTTGCCGTCGCCGACCACGGCCGCGGCATCGCGCCGGACCAGGTGTCGAAGCTGTTCCAGCCCTTCTCGCACGCCAACACGCTGACCGACGTGGGCGACACGTCCGTGGGTCTCGGGCTGTTCATCGTGCGCAGCATCGTCGAGGCGCACGGCGGATCGGTCGGCGTGGAGAGCGCCCCCGGCCGCGGCTCGACGTTCCACATCGAGCTGCCGGTGCCCGCCTGACGAAAAGGGTAGGGCAGCCGGCTGGTCAACCCGCCGGGGATCCGGTAGAACAGGGATCCTATCCTTGTGCACCGCACTGGCAAGGGGTGCCCCGCACCCGCAACCGCTGGGAGCGCAGTGAGCGAAGACCCGCCGATATCCACCTCCGCCCCCGCGTCTTCCGAGGGGGAGCACCGTGCCCGTGCGTCCGAACTGCTGGAGGAGTTCCTCGCCCACGAGCACGGCGAGCGCATCACGCTGGGCGACCTCGTGCGCATCCTCGGCGACCGCGCGTTCGGCGCGATGGTCCTGCTGCTGGCGATCCCCAACGTGCTGCCGGTGCCCGGCCTGTCCACGGTGACCGGGCTGCCGATCGTGCTGATCGCGGCACAGCTGATGTTCGGCCGCGCGCAGCCCTGGCTGCCGCGCCGCCTCGCCGCCGCGAGCATGGAGCGCGAGGGGTTCCTGCACGTCCTTCGGCGGGCGCACCCGCGCATGCAGTGGATCGAGGACCGGCTGCTGCGTGCGCGCCTGCCCGCGTTGACGTCGCCGGTCGCCGAGCGTTTCATCGGTGCGGCCATGGTCGTGCTGGCCGCGGTGCTGGCGCTGCCCATCGTCTTCGGCAACCAGCCGCCGGCCTTCGCGCTGGCGCTGCTGGCGCTCGGCCTGATCGAGAAGGACGGCGCCTTCATCGTCGCCGGGCTGGTGGCGGGGGCGGTGGCCATCGCCATCGTCGCCGCGGTGGTGTTCGGATTCGCGCAGGGCCTGCTGATGCTCGTCGGCTTGGCCACGGCTTGAGAACCAAGAGGGGGAAGCGGCACAGGCCATGGTTTGGGAACTTCTGGTTATCGTCCTGCTGATCGTGGTCAACGGCTTCTTCGCCATGTCCGAACTGGCCGTGGTGTCGGCGCGCCGCGCGCGGCTGCAGCAGCTCGCCGAGAACGGGCGCCGGGCGAAGGGGGCGAAGGCGGCGCTGGAGCTCGCCGAGAACCCCAGCCACTTCCTGTCCACCGTGCAGATCGGCATCACGCTGATCGGCATCGTCGCCGGCGCCTACGGCGGCGCCACCCTGGCCGAGCGGTTCGGCGGGCGGCTGGACCAGATCCCATGGATCGCGCCGTACGGCCAGCAGGTCGCCTTCGCGCTGGTGGTCGCCGGCATCACCTATCTGTCGCTGATCGTCGGCGAGCTGGCGCCCAAGCGCCTCGCGCTGGTGAACGCCGAAGGCATCGCGGTGGCGGTCGCCCGGCCGATGCAGGGCCTCTCGCGGGTGGCTCTGCCGCTGGCGTGGCTGCTCGGCGCCTCGACCGAGGCGCTGCTGAAGCTGCTGCGCCTGCCGACGACGCGCGAGCAGACGGTGACCGAGGAGGAGGTCAAGACCCTCATCGCCGAAGGCACGCAGTCCGGCGTGTTCGACCCGGCCGAGCGGCAGATGATCGAGGGCGTGCTGCGCCTCGCCGACCGCACGGTGCGCGCCATCATGACGCCGCGCCCGGACGTGCTGTGGCTCGACCCCGAGGACAAGCCCGAGGCCATCGCCACGGAGATCCGCGACAGCGGCTATTCCCGTTTCCCGGTCTGCCGCGGCGACGTGGACGAGGTGCTGGGCATCGTCTCGGCCAAGGCGCTGCTCGATCAGGCGCTGCGCGGGCGGGCGATGGATCTGCGCGGCGCCCTGGTGCAGCCGCTGATCGTGCACGACGGCACGCCGGTGCTGCGCCTGCTGGAGCTGTTCAAGCAGTCCACCGTGCACATGGCGGTGGTGGTGGACGAGTACGGCAGCGTCGAGGGCATCGTCACCCTCACCGACATCCTGGAGAGCATCGCCGGCGAACTGCCCGAGGCCGGACAGGACGCCGACGCCGGGATGATCCGCCGCGAGGACGGCTCCTGGCTGGTGGACGGCATGCTGCCGGTGGACGAGGTGGAGGCGCGCATCGGCGTGCCCGACCTGAAGGGGGAGGGCGGTTACCACACGCTCGCCGGCTTCGTGCTGGAGCGCCTGGGCCACGTGCCCACCGCGGCCGAGCACTTCGTCTGGCGCGGCCACCGCTTCGAGGTGGTGGACATGGACGGCCGCCGCATCGACAAGGTGATGATCCAGCGCGTGGACCTGCCGCCGGAGGAGCCGTGAGATTCTGTTGTGGGGGCAACCCGGACGCACGGATTTCACGGATCTGAACACGGATTTCACGGGTGCTTTTGTCAGCGCACGACAATGGCTTGCGGGTCGGCCTCGGCACCGCAAGCATCAAAAAAATCCGTGTAATCCGTGCCTCAATCCGTGACATCCGTGTGCCCGGGTTGCCCCCGGCATCAGAACCCGCGGGATCTCAGAACTCGCTGACCCCGGTCCGCGAGATCCGCACCTCGCGGTGCACCGACACGCTGAGCAGGAATCCGACGCAGATCAGCAGCGTCATCATCGCCGTGCCGCCGTAGGACACCAGCGGCAGCGGGATGCCGACCACCGGGATCAGGCCCATCACCATGGCGACGTTGACGAACATGTAGAGGAAGAACTGCGTCGTCAGCCCGACGCCGACCAGCCGGCCGAACTGGTTGCGGCAGCTCAGCGCGATCGCCACGCCATAGACGAGCAGCAGGCAGTACAGCAGCAGGATCGTCAGCGCGCCGGCCATGCCGAACTCCTCGGCCAGCACGACGAAGATGAAGTCGGTGTGCTTCTCCGGCAGGAACATCAGCTGGCTCTGCGAGCCCATCATGAAGCCCTTGCCGAACAACCCGCCGGAGCCCAGCGCGATCTTCGACTGGATGATGTTGTAGCCCTTGCCGAGCGGGTCCAGCTCCGGGTCGAGGAAGGTGTAGACGCGGTTGCGCTGGTAGTCGTGCAGGAACTCCCACCCGATGGGGATGGCGGCCAGCCCGCCGCCGATGGCGATGGCGAACTTCCACAGCCGCACGCCGGCGGTGAAGAACACCGCGCCGGACCCCAGGATCAGCAGCAGCGAGGTGCCCAGGTTCGGCTGCAACAGCACCAGGCCGACCGGCGTGAACACCAGCAGGATCGGCGGGATCAGCATCAGCGGCCGGCCGATCTGCTCCAGCGTCAGGCCGTGGAAGTAGCGGGCCAGCGCCAGCGTCATCGCCGGCTTCATCAGCTCCGACGGCTGGAGAACGAAGAAGCCCAGGTTGATCCAGCGCTGCGCGCCCATGCCGATGTGGCCCATGATCTCCACGGCCACCAGCAGCATGAACACGGCGAAATAGATGACGTAGGCCAGCCGCATCCAGATGCGGATATCGACCAGCGCGATGCCCAGCATCAGCACGAGGCCGGGCATGGCGCGCACCAGCTGCGCCTTCGCCCATGGATCCCACTGGCCGCCGGCGGCCGAGTACAGCAGCGCCACGCCGATGCCCGAGATGGTGCAGACCAGGAGCACGAGGCCCCAGTTGATCATGCGGATCTTGGCGCCGAGCGTCAGCGTCGGGCGTTGCGGCGACAGCCCGCCGGAGTGGTTCTGAAGGAGTGCGGCCATGGCGCGCGGATACTGCACCAGGACCGCCCCCGCGGTAAAGCCGTCCGCGCCCGCGCCCCAGGAAGGCCACCGATGCGGGGCATTTGCACCGATCAGAGGATATAGGTCATCACCAGGTACAGCACCGCCTCCTCCTCGCCGACGTTGCGGTAGGCGTGCGACGCGTCGGCGTCGAACAGGATGGCGTCGCCATGCTCCAGCCGGTACTCGCCGTCGCCGGTCACCACCTCCACGTGGCCGCGGGCGACCAGCAGGTTCTCGGTGGTGCCGGCGGCGTGGGCGTCGGCCGCCTCGTGGGCGCCGGGGGCGAGGCGCAGCTCGTAGAACTCCACCTGTCGCTCGCCCTTCAGCGGGAACAGCGCGCGCGAGGTGAAGCCGCCGCCGTCGGAGGCGAGCGGCGTGGACTCGGCGCGCCGGATGACCGTGGTGCCGCCGCTGCCGGCGCTGCTCAGCAGGCTGGAGAACGGCACGTCGAGCGCCTTGGCGATCTTCCACAGCGCCTCGATGGTCGGCTGGCCGCCGCCGGCCTCCAAGGCCTCCAGCGTCGCGCGGTCGCTGCCGGCCAGCGATGCCAGCAGATCGAGCGACAGGCCCTGACGCAGCCGGAAGCTGCGGACGTTCGCCGCGACGACGGACGCCATCCCACCGTCGGAGGGCAGCGGGTCGGGGCGGGGTGCGGTCGTGCTGGTGCCCAAGGTCATGGCCGCGTCTCCTGTGCGGTTGTTCGATGTGGTACATTTCTCAATCAACGCTATCATTGGTGTTGATATGAAGAAATTGCAAAAATTCTTCGTTTAATG